>NZ_JBFRLK010000013.1:0-126505 GCF_041469805.1 Vibrio sp. 10N.286.48.C11
GCGAAATCTTTAGCAACACCGCCGTATACTTTTGCAAGAGTAGTACAGATAGCAGCAGTTAGAGTTGTTTTACCGTGGTCAACGTGGCCGATAGTACCAACGTTTACGTGCGGTTTCGTACGTTCAAATTTTTCTTTAGACACAATCGTGTTCCTTCCTAGTTATGATTCGCCACGTTCATTATTGAGCGAGACGCGCCAGAAATTGCTATTTTATGCGCCAACTCTCGTTAGCGCAATATTTGGACGCATTGTTCTTTCAAAAAATGAAAAAAAATGCCTTCCTTTTGTTTAACCACGCTCTGCAATGATTGCTTTTGCAACATTGTTAGGCACTTCAGCGTACTCACTAAACTCCATAGAGTAAGAAGCACGACCTTGTGTCGCAGAACGTAAATCAGTTGCGTAACCGAACATGACAGACAACGGAACTTGTGCACGAATTATCTTCAGGCCAGCTGTCCCCTCGTCCATACCTTCGATGATGCCGCGACGACGGTTAATATCGCCAACAACGTCACCCATCCAGTCTTCTGGAGTAGTTACTTCAACTTTCATCATAGGCTCAAGCAGAACCGGTTGCGCTTCAAGTGCACCCGTTCTGAAAGCCATAGAGGCAGCGATTGTAAACGCCATCTCACTTGAATCTGTTTCATGGTAAGAACCATCATATAGTGTAGCTTTGATATCCAAAACTGGATAGCCAGCAAGCACACCATTGTTCATCTGCTCTTCAACGCCTTTAGCAACTGAAGCGATAAACTCTTTCGGTACGATACCATTGGCAATTTCATCCACAAAGACAAAGCCTTCGCCAGCTTCTGATGGTTCTAGTTTCAGCCATACGTGACCGTACTGACCTTTACCACCATGTTCACGGATAAATTTACCTTCCGCTTTCGCTGTACCACGAATAGTCTCACGGTAAGCCACTTGCGGGTTACCAACGTTGCAGTTCACGCTAAATTCGCGCTTCATACGGTCAACGATGATATCTAAGTGTAGTTCACCCATACCAGAAATCAGAGTCTGGCCAGTTTCCGCATCCATATCAACGCGGAACGATGGGTCTTCCGCTGCTAGTTTACCTAGAGCGATAGTCATTTTATCTTGATCAGCTTGAGAGCTTGGCTCTACAACGATCTGAATAACTGGGTCTGGGAACTCCATGCGCTCAAGAACAATCTTATGGTTCTGGTCACAAAGGGTTTCACCAGTAGTCACATCTTTCAGGCCAATGATGGCTGCGATGTCACCTGCTCGTACTTCTTTTACTTCTTCTCGCTTGTTTGAGTGCATTTGAACAATGCGACCTAAGCGTTCACGTTGTTTCTTCACAGAGTTATAAGCTGTTTTACCGCTTTCAACAACACCAGAGTAAACACGGATGAAAGTTAAAGTACCAACGAATGGGTCTGTTGCAATCTTAAATGCTAGCGCTGAGAACGGTTCTTTGTCGTCTGCGTGACGCTCTGCTTCGTTCTCATCTTCATCGATACCTTTAATTGCAGGTACATCGACTGGAGAAGGAAGGAAATCAACAACTGCATCTAGAACAGCTTGTACACCTTTGTTTTTGAATGCACTACCACAAGTAGCAAGTACGATTTCATTATTAAGGGTACGAGTACGAAGACCTTGTTTGATTTCAGCTTCTGTTAGTTCACCTTCTTCAAGGTACTTATCCATCAGCTCTTCATTTGCTTCTGCAGCAGCTTCAACAAGTTCTGTACGATATTCTTCAGCCATTTCTTGCATGTCTGCAGGAATATCTTCGTACGTGAAAGTCATGCCTTGGTCAGCTTCATTCCAGTTAATTGCCTTCATCTTGATAAGATCGACAACGCCTTGGAAGTTTTCTTCAGCACCAATGTTCAGTTGAATTGGAACAGGAGTTGCGCCTAAGCGGTCCTTGATCTGTTCAACTACGCGCAAGAAGTCAGCGCCGGTACGGTCCATTTTATTAACGAAAACCATACGTGGAACTTGGTACTTATCAGCTTGACGCCATACTGTCTCTGACTGAGGTTCAACACCAGATGAGCCACAGAACACAACAACTGCACCATCAAGCACACGCAGAGAACGTTCTACTTCGATTGTGAAGTCAACGTGTCCAGGAGTGTCGATGATGTTAATACGGTGGTCCGAGAACTGAGCTTCCATACCACGCCAAAACGTAGTGGTTGCTGCTGAAGTGATCGTAATACCGCGCTCTTGCTCTTGCTCCATCCAGTCCATGGTTGCTGCACCATCGTGAACTTCGCCGATTTTGTGAGAAAGACCGGTATAGAACAGAATACGTTCACTTGTGGTTGTTTTACCTGCATCTACGTGAGCAACGATACCGATATTACGGTATTGCTCTATAGGAGTTTTACGAGCCACGGTTGAATCCTCTTATTAGAGACTTAGGGACTATTGCTATGTCTAGATTAGGCGTTAAAAGCGATGCTTCGCTAAAAATTGCTTGCCCTAGAAATAGCAATAGTTCCTAGCATAAGCATAGGAACTAAAGAAGTGCTGCAAGGAACCTTGCAGCACTAAAAAGGTATTACCAACGGTAATGTGCGAACGCTTTGTTTGCGTCAGCCATGCGGTGAACGTCTTCACGTTTCTTAACCGCAGTACCTTTGTTCTCAGACGCGTCTAGCATTTCAGCAGCTAGGCGTTGAGCCATAGATTTTTCACCACGCTTACGCGCAGCTTCAACTACCCAACGCATAGCAAGAGCGTTACGGCGAACCGGACGAACTTCTACAGGTACTTGGTAAGTTGAACCACCTACACGGCGAGATTTAACTTCTACCGCTGGGCGAACATTTTCAAGAGCTTCTTCAAATACAGCTAAGTGGTCTTTACCAGACTTCTCAGCCATTGAATCTAGTGCAGTGTAAACGATTTTTTCTGCAGTAGATTTCTTTCCGTCAACCATAAGGATGTTAACGAATTTTGCCAGCAATTCAGATTTGAACTTAGGATCTGGAAGGATCTTACGCTGACCTATTACGCGACGACGTGGCATGGATATTCTCCGTTGTCTTCTTCAGGTTTTTTCCAAAACTTTTCAGAATAATAAATAAAATAGTGTTTGGCCTTACTTAACGATTTCTTTTTAAAAAAGAGAATCAATTAAGACTTAGGACGTTTTACACCGTACTTAGAACGACCTTGTTTACGGTCGTTAACGCCAGCACAGTCAAGTGCGCCGCGAACAGTGTGGTAACGAACACCCGGAAGGTCTTTTACACGACCGCCACGGATTAGTACAACACTGTGCTCTTGTAGGTTGTGGCCTTCACCGCCGATGTACGAAGTTACTTCGAAACCGTTAGTTAGACGTACACGACATACTTTACGTAGTGCCGAGTTAGGTTTTTTAGGTGTAGTAGTGTAAACACGAGTACATACACCACGTTTTTGTGGGCACGCTTCTAGTGCAGGCACGTTGCTTTTAACAACTTGCTTTACACGAGGTTTGCGAACCAACTGGTTAATAGTTGCCATTAACTAGCTCCTGAAATTTACTTGAAAGTAAGCTTTGTGAAAAATCTATCCCTAATCACAAGTCGTAATTAGGGACGCAAAATTCTATTCAGCAGTGGGAGGTGTGTCAAGAAATATACAGATCTTTTTTAGCCGTCTAGAGCTCAGGATGGTCTACTTTTAACCAAACTGATAAAACACAGCTACCAAGTGACTGATTTGTCGTTCAAAACCGTCAGTTTAACGAAGCCATCGAAGTCAACTTGATCAATGGTACTTGAGACAAGTAGTTGTAAACCTCGGCTATCGAGATCTGGTTTTAACACCGACACCTGCTCTACTGCGCAGATTTGAGTGAATAACTCATGATTGGGAAGGCAAACATACACCGCATCTTCCACCAAAAGATACTGATCTTGTGGCTGAGAATAGGTCAATGCGAGTTTAAGTTTGTCGACTGATTTTACAATATGAAGCATAGCGTCCCCTAGAAAGTCAGTATCTGTTGGCACTGAGCTAACTTCTGCGTTAACTCGTCGGCTTCAACGGTGGTCACATCGATCAGCAGGTTGTCTGCTGAAAGACCAAACTGACTCAGACTACGCTGACACACATACACCTGTTCGATGTCGTACAGGTCCATAAGTTTGAATGCAGAGATGTAGTCACGCGATAGTGTTTCGTCGGGCTGCTGCGCTTTGAGAAGCTGTGTCACGCCATCGCCAACAAAGAACACGACAATGTCTTCACTATATGCGGACGCAGCAAGCAGGGCGTCTAACCCTTCTCTACCCGCAGCGGTCGTATGAGGGAAACTGTTAAATATAAAGGCTAACTTTCTCAAAACTGCACAACCCTATCTTGCGTTAGTAGCGCTTCCGATAAGCTCCCTAATCCGGCTTGAGTAAATCCAGTGGCTAGGTTAGAGGCACTTAGTTGATGTTGCTCTGCTTCTTCAGAGCTAATCACTCCGCGTCTTAGTGCAGCTGCCACACAGGTTTCAAGGCTAACATCGTGTTCATCAGCCAGCTTTTGCCAAGCAGAAGCTAAATCAAATTCATCGTTAGCCGGTACGGTAAGGTCTGAGCCGTTACTCACGCCATCTTGATAGAAGAACACACTGTGAAGTTTGTGGCCCTGTTTAATCAGAGCCACGGCAAACTGGTAGGCACTTCTTGCTGACTGTGAGCCATAGACTGGCCCATTCACTAGGAGTGTATAGCTTAGCAACCCTCTTCATCCTCTGTTTTACGTTGGCGGATGTATAGGTACACGGTGTGCTTAGAGATGTTCAGTCGCTCAGCAACGCGGTTGATCGCGTCTTTAATATCGAAAATACCTTTGTCGTACAGCTCCATCACGATCTGACGGTTCTTAGTATTGTTCGATACCGATTTGTCAGCGTTAATTTCTTCAATGGTGCGTTCAACCGTTTGGTCGACAAGTTCTTCAACGTCACTAGCGAAGTTAACCGATGATGCGGCTTCGTCTGCGTCTTGTGTAGGCATGAACGATTGCAGCACTTGTGAGAATGGCGCGTCTAGATTCACGTTAATACACAGTAGGCCAATCACTCGGTCTTCACCGTTGCGGATAGCAACCGTGATCGACTTCATCAACACTCCGCCTTTAGCGCGAGTGAAGTATGAACGTGAGAAGTTACGCTTAGAACCTTCAATATCTTTTAGCATCTTCAATGCAAGATCGGTGATCGGCGAGCCAACCTGACGACCTGTATTTTCGCCGTTGGCAATTTTAATCGCAGAAGTATTGAGGTCTTCTAAAGAGTGCAAAACGATTTCACAAAACGGACCAATAAGGCTCGCAATACCGTCAACAACGGCCTCATAAGATCTTAGAATGATTTTATCGTGTTCACTGAATGGCATAACGTGGACTGATTCCATTTCAAGTAACACATCTGCATTGACTGTTTCTGTAGTAGTCACTTATTCCTTACCTTCGTGTGAAAAATCAACAAATTTATGTAAGTTTATCAGAAAATTTTAATTGCACACCTAGCTAACATTGCAACTAGTGATTTAGAACAAGTTTAAAAATCAAATACTCATCTTCAAATCATAAAAAAAGCCTAACTCAAAGTTAGGCTTTTTATTCAATCAACGTATTTTAGTACGAGGCTTTTAACCGATATTACTGTGCAGGAGCTGCTTCAGCGTTATCGATGTTTAGTAGTTCTACTTCGAATACTAGCGTTGAGTTAGCAGGGATAGTCGGTGTGTCTTGCTCACCGTATGCTAGCTCTGGCGGGATAACGAACTTGTACTTAGAACCAACTTGCATCAGTTGTACGCCTTCAGTCCAGCCTGGGATTACGCGGTTAAGTGGGAATGTTGCTGGTTCACCACGGTCGTAAGAGCTGTCGAACTGAGTACCGTCTGTTAGCGTACCTTTGTAGTGAACTTGAACAGTATCAGTGTCTTTTGGAGAAGCGCCTTCGCCAGCTGTCATTACTTGGTAAAGTAGGCCAGATTCAGTTTGCTCTACGCCTTCAGTCTTTGCGAACTCAGCGCGGAAGTCATCACCTGCTTTCTTAGTTTCAGCTGATTTCTCTGCCGCTTGTGCTTGCATAGTTTCAGCAACACGCTTGTCTAGAGCTTCAAGAGCTGCGCGAGTTTCTTCTTCGTTCAGTGCAGTTTTCTCTGCGAATACGTCTTCGATACCTTGAAGAACCATATCTTTGTCTAGGTTAATACCTAGCTCGCTTGGCTTATCAATGCTTGTGCTTAGGTAGTTAGCGAAAGATACACCGATTGCGTAAGCCGCTTTGTCATCTTCTGTTTTAAAGTTTACTGCTTCAACTTTAACTTCTTCTACCTGTGGAGCTTCTGCCTTTGGTTCTTCTTTCTGACAACCAACTGCTAGCATAACCGTTGCGGCAAGCAGTGATACTTTTAAAACTGATTTCATTGAATTCTCCAATTAATGGCCAAGCCATTGGTTATTGTGCACAAATCTAATGATTAGATTGGTGTGAATACGTTAGTTATAACAATATACTAGTCATATGTCTTTCGACACAAACCGGATTATTAGATGTGATGCGAATATTTTTCCACTCATTGCTATGTACAATTGTCATCACCTTGTTAAATGGTTGCTTTTTCTTCCAAGATGATGAGCAGCGTTGGGAAATTGAGCCCAATGGTGCCACCAGCTTTGCACTCAGCAGAGATGGACGCTTCGCCCTGCTCTACTCTCAGCAAAAGCAACTGCTCCTTTGGGACCTCGCCGAAGACCAAGAGTTGGCTCAGCTTGGTCCACAAGACCAGTTAGAAAACCAAGTATCGCGTATCCGTATCTCGGACAATGGCCGTTTTGCCATTACCGCTAGCCAGATGAACTTCGCCGTTTGGGACTTATCTTGGACTCAAGCACAAGGGCTCTGGTCTATCTCCGACGGCTTGATTCGCGATGTCGATATCTCTAGCAATGGTGAAAAAGTACTGCTTGGCCTTTCTAATGGAAAAGCCATCTATGTGGACTTAGTCACCGGACGCCGTCTGGAGTTCCTTGCTCACCGAGAAAAAGTGAATTCAGTCTCCCTCTCTTCTAATGGCCGCTACGCATTATCAGGCGGCAACGACTACAAAGCTTACCTTTGGGATACCGAGTCGGGCTTGGTGTTGCGCACCTTTGAGCATGAACAAAGAGTAGTACGAGTCGCGCTACAACGCGATGGTGAACTGGCTTTTACCTCTGATGGCGGCAATCAAGCGATGATTTGGGATCTTGAAACGGGCGAACCTCAAGCGCAATTGCAAAGCTGGTCTCGACAGTTGATTTTTTCGAGTGCTCGTTTTTCTGATGACGGCAGCATGTTGGTGACGGGCACGCCATCCAGCCAAGTGAGTGTGTGGAATACTCAGGATGGCAAACGAATTTCTCGCCACGATGCTGAGCCACTAAAAGATGCTCGCCCTCCTCGTGCGGTAGTGTATGATGCAGCCTTTGATGATAAGAACCGTGTGATATCGGGCACCTCTGCGGGCATTGCCCAAGCTTGGAATGTGGATTAAGAACGATGACAGAAAAGCGAGTTGAACAACTAGAAAGCCGCGTAAATGACCTAGAGTGTCAGCTAGCTTTCCAAGAACAGACCATTGAAGAACTCAATGAAGCGCTTAGCCAACAACAAATGTTAATCACGAGAATGCAAGATCAGATGAAGTTCGTGGTTGGCAAAGTAAAAAATATGGATGGCTCTAATCTAGCTGACGCATCAGAAGAGACGCCACCTCCACACTATTAAGTGCGGTTCAAAATAACCAATTAAATCTAACGACGCATATCGTTAGTTTCTCGTCCTCAATGTGTAAACACATTTCAGGACGGGACATAGAAAACTAAAAGGGCGACAGATACTTATCTGTCGCCCTTTTGTTTATTTCATCTCAGTGAATAAGCTAAAGCCAATTAAGCCGATACCAACTTAGTCGTCGGCATAAATCTTCACTTCAACACGACCTTGAGTATCAACGCTTGCACGATACATTCCTGAGCTGTTCATACCAAAATGTATATCGCCTTGGCCATCGATAGCGATCAAGCCACCTTCTCCACCCATGGTTTTCAATTCACCTTGAATGATCGTTTCACAAGCGGTGTGCACATCTTCTTTCAGATAACGCATTCGTGCTGCGACATCACTGGCGACCATTTTACGTAGGAAGAACTCACCCATCCCGGTTGTTGAGACGGCAACATTGCCATTTTCAGCGATGGTTCCTGCACCAATGATCGGAGAGTCACCCACACGACCGTATTTCTTATTGGTCACGCCACCGGTACTGGTTGCTGCCGCTAAGTTACCCGCTTGGTCTAATGCGACCGCACCAACCGTGCCGTACTTTTTATCGTCAGGGTATTTCTCAGCTTGCTGTTCATCATATTTCGCTTCAGACAGAGCAAAGATGCCTTTCTCTTTCATCGACTGAAGTTGGTCATAGCGGCGCTCAGTAAAGAAGTAGTCTTGCTCGGTAAAGGTGTAGTCATGCTCAAACGCAAACTTCTCGGCACCTTCACCAATCAGCAACACATGGTCGCTTTTCCGCATCACATCACGTGCAAGCTCAATTGGGTTTTTGATATGGCGAACGCCTGCAATAGCACCTGCATCCATTTCGCGGCCATGCATCACAGAAGCGTCCATCTCAACAAATTCATCATGCGTCAAAACAGAGCCCCTACCGGCATTAAAGTGCGGGCTGTCTTCCATCACCTTAACCGATGCCACTACCGCATCCAGAGCATCACCACCCGATTGCAATATTTGATAACCAGCCAAAACCGATTTTTCCAAAGCCTCGGTAATACCCGCTTTTAATTCATAGCTCATTTGCTCGCGCAAGATGGTTCCTGCACCACCATGAATGGCAATTGAAAAAGGCTGTGACATACAAACTCTCCACTGACGTCGTCTTATAATGTTGTGCTATCAATACCACATCCATGGTTCGATGTCTGATAACGAAAACCAAACTTTTACGAATGCTTAGATTTGCGGACACTTAGTTTGGTAGAGAAAAGCGAGGTCAAAAAGCGAGACTCCTAAACGCAAAAAGCCTCCACAAGGGAGGCTTTCAAGATTCTTAAACTAAACCGTTAATTCGGTATTAGTGAGAACCACAGCTACCGCCGCCGCAGCAGCCGTCTTTTTTCTCTTCACCGTGGTCATGGCCTTCGCCACCACAGCAACCGCCTTCGTGGTCATGATCGTGGTCGTGACCGCCACAGCCGCCTTCTTGGTGTACGTGACCGTGTTGAACTTCTTCTTCAGTCGCTTCACGAACCGCTACAACTTCAACGTCAAACGTTAGAGTTTGGCCAGCTAGCATGTGGTTACCATCAACAACAACTTCGTCGCCATCTACTTCAGTAACTTCAACTGGGATTGGACCTTGGTCAGTATCCGCTAGGAAACGCATGCCAACTTCGATTTGCTCAACACCTTGGAATACGTCAGCAGGAACACGTTGAACTAGTGCGTCGTTGTGTTCGCCGTATGCATCTTCTGGAGTAACAGTTGCAGAGAACTTGTCGCCAGCTACTTTGCCTTCAAGCTCTTTTTCAAGACCTGTAATTAGGTTGTTGTGACCGTGAAGGTAATCTAGTGGAGCTTCTGCAGTTGATTGGTCAACTACTACGCCATCTTCAAGTTTCACTTGATATGCAACACTAACTACTACGTTCTTTTCAATTTTCATGAGAGCTCCAAGGAGGTTTGGACTAAGCTCGAACAGTTGAGCTTAGGAAAAATTCTGTACCGGGATATTATGGGGATCAATTAACGAAACTCAATCATTCTGGCTTAAAAATACCGATCATTTCTTGATTCGCGTGTTCAGATTTCTCTACAGTTTTCGGTTTACGCTGTTCTGTGAAGTCACAATCGACACATTCCACCAGCTCGATATTATTTTCAATCCACCAACGGAGTGTGTCTTGAGTGTTGCAACTTGGGCAGCTTGCCCCTGCGATAAAGCGTTTTTTCTGTTTCACGTTCATATCCTTTACTGCTCTGGATTCGCGGTTCTTCCCACTCACTTTATTGATAAGTTAAGCAGAGACCGCGTTTATTATTAGGTTAGTTCTATAGTCTGTTATTTCTATGCCCAAGCTCTATTTCTAAGCTCAAGCATGAGTTATCACTTCAAGCTACTGCCAATAGTTTCGAGATTGGTGATCGTTTTCCATCTCGTGTCCAAAGATCTCTTCAAGTTCTTTACGAGCCTCTTTCGCTCTTTGGGCTAACTCGGCATCTTCGTTATGCTGAGGCAGCAACTCTTTCAGCATACCATTATCCAACTTTCTAAAGTGTGCTTCTGCTCGCTTCGCTTTATATGGATGCATGCCAAGTTCAGTCAATGTTTGACGACCTAAATCCAATGCTCCAAGGAAGGTTTCACGCGAATAGTTACTCACACCGTGGTTAAGTAGTTGATACGCTTCAACACGGCTTCGTGCACGCGCCAAGATCTTTAAGCGTGGGAAGTGCTGCTTACATAAATCGACGGTTTTCATGATTTCATCAGGGGAGTCAGTACACAACACAATCGCCTCTGCTTTATCAGCACCGGCTGCGCGTAATAGCTCTAGGTGAGTCGAGTCTCCGTAAAAGACTTTGTAGCCAAACTTTCTAAGGATATGGATTTGGCTGGCATCACTTTCAAGGACAGTGATACGAATCTTATTAGCGTACATCAAGCGACCGATGATCTGACCGAAGCGACCAAAGCCAGCAATGATCACTCGAGGGCTGCGATCAACCACATCCGAAGACATCGCACTTTCGCTGATTTGGTTCAGTTGACGAGCAAAGAACTTATCTTGCAGCTTAAGCATTAGTGGCGTGGTCACCATAGACAGGCTCACTACTACCAGTAAGAACGACACCTGTTCGCCACTTAAGATGCCCTGCGCACTCGCCGCGGTAAAAATAACGAAAGCAAACTCACCACCTTGGCTAAGAATCATCGCCATTCGGCTACGCGCTTTTGCCTGTGTTCCAAAGATACGAGCTAGCGCGTACAGCACTAAACCTTTCAACACCACGAGGGCCATTACAGCTATTAGTATTGCGAATGGGCTTTCTGCCAATAAACCTAGATTTACCGCCATGCCAACCGAGATAAAGAACAGGCCGAGCAGTAACCCTTTGAATGGGTCAATCGCAATTTCAAGCTCGTGTCGATATTCACTTTCAGCCAGAAGGACGCCCGCCAAGAAAGTACCTAATGCCATCGATAAGCCAATCTGCTGCATGATGACGGCAATACCAATCACCAATAACAACGCTGCAACCGTGAAAAGCTCACGGACACCGCTCATCACTACGTATCGGAACAGTGGCCTCAACAAGAAGTGACCACCGACCAGCAGACCAATCACACCGCCTAGCATCCACAGCATGTCAGCCCAACTGCCGCCCGTATTGCCAGCGAGCAAAGGCAGCATCGCCAACATAGGGATAACAGCTATATCTTGGAAAAGCAGTACTGCAAAGCCTGACTGCCCGGCTTCTTTACCACCAAGTTCTCGCTCTTCAATAACGCGTAAAGCAATGGCTGTCGAAGACAACGCTAAACCCATACCTATTACCAGGCTGGTTTGCCAAGTTAATCCAAATAGACAGGCGATGGCGGTAATAATCAGAGTGGTGATCAGCACTTGTGCGCCACCGAGTCCTAGAATCGGCGCTCGCATCTGCCACAGTTTTTTCGGATTAAGTTCGAGACCAATCAAGAAGAGCAGCAGTACCACCCCGAATTCGGAGAAGTGCAGAATCGCCTCTACATCACTGATTAAGCCCAGCCCCCATGGGCCAATTGCCACACCTGCTAATAGGTAACCGAGGACTGAACCCAAACCAGCGCGCTGTGCGATAGGAACCGCAACCACAGCAGCCGCTAAAAATATAACGCTACTTTGTAGAAAATCATTAGTCAGAGCCATCATCTGCTCCTATATCTTGTAGCGGGTCTCGCAACCAATTTCGATACGCTTCGGCGTGTTGGTAACGCGTCATATCGGTGACATTTCGTGCCCAGTGTAAAACCAAAGGGGATATCCAGTTCATTTGACACAAAGCAGCGGTGAGCTCGAATGGTTGCAAGATCTCTTGTAATGGATATTTATTATAACCTGCGGCACCAAACGCCTCTTCTTTACCACCGGTAGTAATCACACTGCGCCAGTGTTTGCCTTTAAGCGCACTTTGCTCACCAAAAGCAAAGCCCTTGCCTAACACGCGATCAAACCACTCTTTTAACAATGAAGGACAGGAATACATGAACAGAGGATGCTGGAACACAATCACATCGTACTGCAGAAGCAGTTCATGCTCATAAGGCACATCAATAAAGAAGTCAGGATAGAGGGCATAAAGATCGTGGATTTTAACATTCCCAAGCGACTCTATCTTTTTAACCATGATCTGGTTAGCGATAGAGGTTTGCGGCTCTGGGTGCGCATAGATCACTAATACCTTTGGCACGGGTTTGTCTATCGAGGGAGTAATACTCATTCCTTTGAAACATTCCTTTAAGGGCTAAACGGTGGCAAGGCCACTAGAATTTAAATAAAAGTTATTAATATGTTATTGGCATCATAACGCAAATTGCATTGTGATCGACTTTTATCTGGATTCAGCCTACTATGCAGGCGTCTGTTCACCTCTAATTTCTATGCTACCTCTATATGATTACTTTCTCTGATATTCAATTGCTACGCGGCGGTAAGCCACTCCTCGACCAAGCATCTGCGACTTTTCATCCTGGCGACAAGATCGGTTTGGTTGGTAAAAACGGCTGTGGTAAATCTACGCTGTTCGCCTTAATTAAAGACGAGCTGTCTATTGATGCTGGCTCATTCAGTAAACCAGCCCATTGGGAAATGGCTTGGGTTGCTCAAGAAACGCCAGCACTAGAAAGAACAGCGATTGAATACGCGATTGATGGCGACCGTGAATATCGTGGCCTTGAAGATCAACTAGAGAAAGCTGAACAAGCCGACAACGGCACATTAGTAGCAGAGATCCACGGCAAAATTGAAACCATTGGTGGTTACAGCATCAAAGCACGTGCTGCTGAGCTATTGGATGGCTTAGGATTTCGCCAAGAACAAATGACATGGAACCTAACCCAGTTCTCGGGTGGTTGGCGTATGCGTTTGAACCTAGCGCAAGCCCTACTGTGTCGCAGTGACCTACTGCTACTCGATGAGCCTACCAACCACTTGGATTTAGACGCAGTAATGTGGCTAGAGCGTTGGTTACAAAGCTACCCTGGCACGCTAGTGCTTATCTCGCACGATAGAGACTTCTTAGACCCTATCGTCAACCGCATCGTGCACGTTGAAAACCAACAGCTCAATGAGTACACGGGTAACTACTCATCGTTCGAAACCCAACGAGCGCAAAAACTGATTCTGCAACAAGCGATGTACCAAAAGCAGCAGAAACAGATGTCTCACATGCAGAGCTACATTGACCGTTTCCGTTACAAAGCTTCAAAGGCTCGCCAAGCGCAAAGCCGTATTAAAGCGCTAGAGAAAATGGAACAAGTGCTGCCTGCTCAGTTTGATAATCCATTCAGCTTTGAGTTTAGAGAACCAGACGCGCTACCAAATCCAATCATGATGATGGATGAAGTATCAGCGGGCTATGATGACAATCTGATTCTAGAGAAAATTCGCCTGAACCTAGTACCGGGTAGCCGTATTGGTCTACTTGGTCGAAATGGTGCTGGTAAATCAACACTGATTAAACTGCTTTCTGGCGAACTTAAACAGCAAGGCGGTGAACTGAGTTATTCGCAAGGCGTTAAGATTGGTTACTTTGCACAGCACCAGTTAGAAACGTTGCACCCAGAAGAAACACCGCTGCAGCACATGATGCAGATTGCCCCTAAACACACCGAGCAACAATTGCGTGATTACCTAGGTAGCTTCGGTTTCCAAGGTGAAAAAGCACTTGATAAAGTAGCACCCTTCTCTGGTGGTGAAAAAGCGCGTTTAGTTCTGGCGCTACTGGTATGGCAAAAACCGAACCTGTTGCTACTCGATGAACCAACCAACCACTTGGATCTCGACATGCGTCAAGCGCTGACTTTTGCCCTGCAGACGTTTGAAGGCGCAATGGTTATCGTATCGCACGACCGTTACCTACTGCGTGCAACTACCGATGATTTATACCTTGTACACGACCGCCAAGTCGCACCGTTTGATGGTGACTTAAGCGATTACTACAAGTGGCTAACCGAGCAACAGAAAGTTGAGCGCAAAGAAGCACAAGCATTGGCACCAGCCAAAGACGGCGCCAACAGTGCAGCAGCGAAAAAAGAGCAGAAACGTAAAGAAGCCGAGTTCCGTAAACTGACGGCACCACTTCGTAAAAAGCTCACTCAATTTGAAAAGCAGATGGATAAATTAACGCAGGCTCTTGAAGAAGCTGAGCAAGAATTATCCGACACATCACTGTATGAAGCTGAAAATAAGGCTAAACTGAATAAAGTACTCGCTCTCCAAGCGAGCAGTAAGTCACAGCTAGAAGAAGTTGAAATGGATTGGATGTCCACTCAAGAAGAGCTTGAGCAGATGGAACAGGATATGGATAGCTTATGAGCCCAGAGCACGCCCCAATATCACTAACACTGGAACGACTATGGCAATTTAGCCTTCAGTATTACAGTGTGCGCGGTGTAAAGGATGCGTGCTTAGCTTTGCAAAACCAGTTCCACGGCAACGTCAATCTACTGCTGCTTCTCAAATGGCTTGATGAGCAGCAATTGTCTTTTGCTGAAGAAGAGTGGCATAAAGTTCAACAGTGTTTAAGCCGCTCTGAAACCCTGCTTCATAGCTATCGAGAGCTACGTAAACATCTCAAAGCACACGTTGTCGACTCTCTATACCGTGAAGCGCTAAAGTTTGAGTTACAGCTTGAAAAGCAACAACAGTCCGATCTGGTCGACTGTATAAACTCCCTACAACTGTACGCTAACCAGCAATCACCGCTCACTTTTCAGTACTGTCGTTTATTAGGGGCTGAAAACCTCTGCGACGCTTTTTCTGAACCAGCACCACAGCCCTAGCTCGTTCTCTTTCCCTTTTATTCAATCAAGATCCAAGCTTAACCTTGATATTATTCAAACGGTTACCCATAGTCTGTTTTTGTATCTCGTATAAGTGAAGCCTTGCGCTTATGCCGAGAATCAACCAAGCTCAAATAAAAACGTGGGCGTTTCGTTACAAACTCAACACGTTATCAAAACCCGTATAAAGAAGCATGGATCGTTTTTATGACAATATTTACCGCAGCTGCTGGTCTCTCTAATCCGCACTTACAAACCTTAGTGCCACGGTTTATTAGGAAGCAGGCGCTGTTTCATCCTCACTGGCAAACCTTAGAAACACCCGATGGTGACTTTCTTGATCTTGCTTGGAGCGAATCACCAGACGGTGACACCTCAAATAAAAATGATCGCAGTAGCAAGCCGATATTCGTTCTATTCCACGGTTTAGAAGGTAGCTTTGAGAGCCCTTATGCCAATGGATTAATGAATGCGTTTGCTAAAGATGGTTGGTTGTCCGTGATGATGCACTTCAGAGGCTGCAGCGGAAAACCCAATCGCCTGGCTCGCGCTTACCATTCAGGTGAAGTCGAAGATGCGCGCTTTTTTCTAAGACACCTGCACGCCCAGTTTCCGAATAACCCTAAGGTTGCGGTTGGCATATCTTTAGGTGGAAACATGCTGGCGAACTATTTGGCTGAGTACGCAGACGACCCATTGCTGTCGGCGGCGACCATCGTATCTGCTCCTTTTGACTTAGCGTGTTGCTCTAGTCGTATTGAGCGTGGTTTCTCCAAGCTCTATAAGAAGTACCTGCTCAACTCTCTAAAATCGAATGCGCTAAAAAAGGTTAACCTGCTGCAGGAAAAACTTGGCATCACCGCTGAAGCCATCAAGAACATCACCAAACTGTATGAGTTTGATGAACGAATCACTGCGCCTCTGCACGGCTTCAAAAATGCCCAAGATTATTATGCGCAATGTTCTGCGCTGCCTAAGCTCAATAAGATCAAACTACCAACTCAGATCATTCATGCCAAAGACGACCCTTTCATGACCGATGATGTGATCCCAAAATTCGTTCTGCCCGATAACATCGATTATCGACTGTTTCAAAAAGGCGGCCATGTTGGGTTTATTACTGGTAGCACACTCAAACCAAGGTTTTGGTTAGAAGAAGCCTTGCCTGCCTACTATGAAAGTATCCAAGATTCGGCATAATGACCGAGCCTTAGTAAATAGAATAAAAACATTACTAAGCACACGTATTTCTACATCAATAAACATATCTATGAACATAAAAGAGAGAAGTATTTATGATCATCCCATGGCAAGACATTGCGCCAGAGACACTGGAAAACCTCATCAAAGAGTTCGTGCTGCGTGAAGGCACAGACTACGGCGACGTAGAGGTTTCGCTGCAAAACAAGATTGATCAAGTGAAACATCAATTAGCTTCAGGAGAAGTCAACATCGTGTTTTCTGAGCTCCATGAAACCGTTGATATTCAAGTCACAAAACGCTTCTAAGCTGCGCTCATAAAGGAGCCGTGTTATAGTGGTAAACGATTGCTAACAAGTAAGTTACTCAAAAGACAAGGGTTGTCATGTCCGCTAAACATCCAATTATTGCGGTGACGGGTTCATCTGGAGCCGGCACCACCACCACCTCAGAAGCCTTCCGAAAAATGTTCAATATGATGGACGTGAAGGCCGCTTGGGTTGAAGGGGATAGTTTCCATCGCTTCACTCGCCCAGAGATGGATGTCGAGATCCGTAAGGCTCGCGAGCAAGGTAAGCACATCAGCTACTTTGGTCCACAAGCCAACGATTTTGGCGCATTAGAAGAGTTCTTCCGTAAATACGGTAACGAAGGTACAGGTAAAGTAAGAAGCTACCTACACACCTTCGATGAAGCCGTGCCTTACAATCAAATGCCGGGCACCTTCACGCCATGGCAAGAGATCCCTGAAAACTCCGATGTGATGTTTTACGAAGGCCTGCACGGCGGTGTGGTTGATGGCGACATTAACGTTTCTCAACACGTCGATTTGCTGATTGGCATGGTACCTATCGTAAACCTAGAGTGGATTCAAAAATTCGTTCGTGACACCCGCGATCGTGGCCACTCACGCGAAGCCGTAATGGATTCCATTGTTCGTTCGATGGATGATTACCTTAACTACATTACCCCGCAATTTTCGCGCACTCACATCAACTTTCAGCGTGTTCCAACCGTAGATACATCTAACCCTCTCAACGCCAAAGGGATTCCAAGTTTAGACGAAAGCTTCGTAGTTATACGTTTGCGTGGCATCAAAAACGTCGATTTCCCCTACCTTCTGGCTATGATAGATGGCTCATTTATGTCACGCCACAACACGCTTGTGGTGCCAGGCGGCAAGATGAGTTTTGCTATGGAGCTCATTGTAAGGCCCATCCTACAACAGCTCATCGAAACCGGAAAAATAGGCTAACAAGACGCCATTCTGGTTGATTACTTTTCATACCGTGATCATGTGCACAATTTTGCGTAAAAAATCGTAGCTTGGTCACGATTAAAATCAAGAAATAGTACCTGAAAAAGGATACTATTCTTAAACGAAACACAAGATAGCTTGCAGCGCTCAACGAGTGCTCTTATCCTACAAGTCAATCCAGGCTTAGCTAAAATACGGAAAGCGGCAAGCATACCCTGCAGAGGAAGTAAGATATTATGGTTCTAGGTAAACCCCAAACCGATCCAACATTAGAGTGGTTCCTTTCACACTGTCATATTCATAAGTACCCTTCAAAAAGTACTTTGATTCATGCTGGTGAAAAGGCAGAAACCTTGTACTACATCGTTAAAGGTTCTGTGGCAGTTCTTATCAAAGACGAAGAAGGTAAGGAAATGATTCTTTCTTACCTAAACCAAGGTGACTTCATTGGTGAACTTGGCCTCTTCGAAGAAGACCAAGAGCGTACTGCATGGGTTCGTGCAAAATCTCCTTGTGAAGTAGCTGAAATTTCTTTCAAGAAATTCCGTCAACTTATCCAAGTGAACCCAGATATCCTAATGCGCCTTTCAGCGCAAATGGCAAACCGTCTACAAGTAACTAGCCAAAAGGTTGGTGACTTAGCGTTCCTTGACGTAACAGGTCGTATCGCTCAAACGCTACTTAACCTAGCGAAACAGCCAGATGCAATGACTCACCCTGACGGCATGCAAATCAAGATCACTCGTCAAGAGATTGGCCAGATCGTTGGTTGTTCTCGTGAGACAGTAGGTCGTATTTTGAAGATGCTAGAAGAGCAGAACCTAATTTCTGCACACGGTAAAACTATCGTGGTATACGGCACTCGTTAATCTCGATTAACTGAGCCAAAAATTTGAAAGCCACCAAATGCAAATTTGATGGCTTTTTTGTTTTCTAAAGATCTAGAGAGCAGATGCGAGATACGAGAAGAACTCTCTGAATCCTATTTGTAAACTTCCTCGAAGCGAAGCGTACTCGCATCTTTAGGGTAAAGCCCGTGCTCATATCTTTCTTTAACCGTTGGTGCTCTCAAAGATCTTGTCAGCCGATGCTGCAACAAATCCTGTATAAAGCTCACCATTCGCCATCGCATAACGCTTAGCGAACTCGTAGAAGCCACCAGGAATCACCTCGTTGCCTTCAACAAATGAAACTGGGACTTTGTCTGCCATTGTAGATGATTGCTCTAATAAGACCTCTGGAGAGCCTTTAACCTGACCGCCAGATGCATTGATAGTGAAACCTGAATCACTCAAATAGTCATTCACAGTCTGTACTTCATCGAACTCATTGAGCTGGTTCACACTCACCGTAAAGTGGTTTGCACCGTAACCATGAGCCGCTAGCCAAGACGCGTATTCACTCTCTTTTGCTAGAACTTGGAAATCCGCGAAGCTCAGATCCCAAAGGCGACCACCAAATAAGAACTCATGACCTTGAAGCTTGCTTGCGTCCACTTGCTCAACCAACTTAGCAACGATCTGTTGTAAGTCACTTGAACACTCTTCTACCTTCAACTCACTAATGAACACTTTCGGTTGGTTTGGGTCTGGGTGCTCGTAGTGCTTAGCCACTAACTTCTTGCTCTCAAACAAGTAGTCGCCACAAGCCTTGTAGCCTAATTCAAGGAAAGGCTTAGCCAGTGTTTCAATACCCAGCGGCGCAACATTGAAAGTTCGCAGTGCAATGTGATCATTAATCAGGGCTTCGTCTTCTTTCAGCAGATGATGAACTTTCTCAGCCGATGGGCAAAGCCTGTGAATGTAATCGTCCCATAGTGATTTAAAGAGTAGATCGGGCGTCATGGTGACTCCTTGTCAGAGGTTCTAGCAAGCTAGTAATTTGGATTAGAGAGGGAGAGGCTGGACACAGAGTCAGCAGCCATCAGCCTGTGACATACTTGTTCTATTATTATCTACCGCCCAATCTAGGTGTCGGACGTGATGGAAAAAGGAAGCGATAACACCACTTCCTTATTACACAATTAACCAATGAACCTGTTATTCATGAACCTAGAGCTCATAAGCTTGTGATTCATCAAGTTATAGCTTAAAAGCCAAAACTACAGCTCAATACCTGGACTAAACGTAGCCGGCAGTTGAGTTTCACCACCTTCCATTGACGCCATAGGGTAAGCACAGTAATCAGCTGCATAGTACGCACTTGGACGCAGGTTACCTGAAGCACCTGGGCCACCAAATGGTGCATCACCACTTGCGCCTGTTAGCTGGCGGTTACGGTTAACAATGCCCGCACGGATATGGTCAACGAAGTATTCCCACTCTGAATCGTCTGTTGAAACTAAGCCTGCAGACAAACCAAAACGTGTGTCATTAGCCAGTTCAACCGCTTGCTCTAGTGACTGGTAACGAACCACTTGCAGCAATGGGCCGAAGTACTCTTCATCTGGCAGTTCAGCAATGTTGGTTGCATCGATAATACCCGGAGAAACAAACGCCGCTTGACCCGCTTTTGCTTCTACTAGGCTGACACCGCCTAACGATTGCAGATTCGCTTGCGCGTCCAGAATAAACTTAGCCGCAGCTTCAGAGATCTGTGGGCCCATGAAGGGTGCTGGCTCAGCGAATGGCTGATCAACACGAATCTTCAAGGTAGCCGCAACGAGCTTATCGAGCAGTTGATCGCCCTTCTCGCCAACAGGCACATACAAGCGACGTGCACATGTACAACGTTGGCCCGCACTGATGAAGGCCGACTGGATAATGGTATAAACCGTCGCGTCAGCATCACCAAATTGGTCAGTGATCACCATCGGGTTGTTGCCGCCCATCTCTAGCGCCAACATCTTGCCCGGTTGACCAGCAAACTGACGGTGAAGGATATGACCGGTATTAGCACTGCCCGTGAATAGCACGCCATCAAGACCTTTAGCATCAGCCAGTGCGATACCAGTTTCTTTAGCGCCTTGCACTAGGTTAATCACGCCAGCCGGAAGGCCTGCTTCTTGCCACAGTTTCATCGCAAACTCACCCGTCCAAGGTGTCTGCTCTGACGGCTTAAATACCACGGTATTACCCGATAGCAGTGCCGGAACAATATGACCGTTAGGTAGGTGACCAGGGAAGTTGTAAGGACCAAATACCGCCATAACGCCTAATGGACGATGACGCAGTACGATTTGGTTACCTGCCGCTTCACGCGAAGCTTCGCCCGTACGTTCGTGGTATGCACGAATAGAGATAGCGATCTTGCCCGCCATCGCACCCGCTTCAGTGCGAGTTTCCCAAATCGGTTTACCCGTCTCTTTTGCAATAATCTGTGCAATTTCTTCGCTGTTCTCTTTTACCTTCTCAGCAAAGTTCAATACGATCGCTTCACGCTCTGCAAAGCTCAATTTTTTCCAAACTAAGAAAGCGTCACGCGCCGCTGCTACTGCAGATTCAACCTGTGCTGGTGTTGCACTATCGCCTTGCCACACGACTTCATTATTGTATGGGCTTACTGATGTCATGGCGTCGCCTTGACCTGCCACCCACTGTCCTGCTATCCACTGAGTCATACTTCTATCCTTAAAATCTTCGACAGATAATCGCCGCTCTTATTGAGCCAACATGCGAACGAATTCGCCTTCTTTTACTTCAAGAGCGCTTGCTACTTCAGATGATAAAATCACTGTGTCGCTAGCTTGGTCATACGCGCCTTTCGCGGCTACTGCGCGGAAGTTCTCAAACGAGGTATTACCAATGAGGAAGTCTTTAGAGCTTGAATGCTCTGCAATTGTCACTTGAGCTCGAATCGCATGACGCACTGACTCGATATTTCTTAGATCACACTCAACCGTTGGGCCCCCATCAAAGATGTCAACATAGCCACGGTTGGTGAAACCTTCACGTTCCAGCAACTTAAGTGCAGGGCGCGTATTGTCATGAACCTCTCCAATCACCGCCTGAGCTTCTTTGCTCAGCAAGTTCACATAGATAGGTAACTTCGGCATTAGGTCAGCAATGAAGCCTTTCTTACCGATACCGGTTAGGTAATCTGCAAGCGTGAAATCAATTGAGAAGAAGTGCTCTTGCAGCCATTGCCAGAAAGGAGAGTTACCTTCCGCATCCGATACACCACGCATCTCAGCAAAAATCGTTTTCGAGAAACGCTCTGGGTGCTCAGACATGATCAAGAAGCGACACTTAGACATCAAACGACCATTCAATCCACCACGGAAAGCCGGGCGCAAGAACAGTGTGCAGATCTCACTGCATCCGGTGTAGTTATTGCCGAAAGTCAGTAGCTTCACGACGTTATTAACGCCAAGCTTCTGCGATGAGTGAACCACTTTGCTGATGTGGTAAGAGTAAAACGGAACATCCCAGCCAATTGAGGCTTCGATACCCGTAGTACCTGCGACTTCTCCGGTTTCGGTATCAAAGCCAACCATTAGGTAGCCTTCATCACCAGGTTCAGTCACGTCTTGTTTAGCAAAGCTGTATTCAGAATGAGTAATACGGTTGGTTAACAGTTCTTCGTTAACCGGAAGAGATGTGAATCCGTGACCAGATTCAACCGCGCAGGTATGCAACGCATCGTAATCAGATAATTTTATTGGGCGAACAACTAGCATCAATATTCCCTCCAGATGCAAAACAGGCCCAAAACGAGAATCTTGGGCCTTTAGCAGTACGTCATGGGATCGCTCTAATGGCGATCATTCCTATGACGCCGCTCAGGCTAAACTAGCGTAGCGATTGCTTTGTCTAGTTTTGATAAACCTTCTTCAATTTCTTGTGTAGTGATAACCAGTGATGGTGTGAAACGAACCACGTTTGCACCCGCAACCAGTACCATCAAGCCTTGTTCGCCTGCTGCCACTAATACATCACGAGCACGACCTTGCCATGCTTCATTAAGCGCCGCGCCTAGCAATAGGCCTTTACCGCGAACTTCACTGAATATTTGGTATTTGTCGTTAATCTTAGCTAAACCATCACGGAACATAGCTTCGCGTTCTTTCACGCCAGCCAACGTTTCAGGTTGGCTTACTACGTCAACAACTGCTTCAGCAACGGCACACGCCAGTGGGTTACCACCGTATGTAGAACCGTGCGTACCGACTTTTAGGTGTGTCGCGAGTTCGGTGGTCGTTAGCATTGCGCCGATTGGGAAACCGCCACCTAGTGATTTCGCTGTACTTAGGATATCAGGAGTCACACCTAGGCCTTGGTAAGCGTAAAAGTTACCCGTACGGCCATTACCTGTTTGCACTTCATCAAAGATAAGCAGCGCATTGTGTTTGTCACACAGTTCACGAACCGTGTTCACGAACTCAGATGTTGGAGAGATGATACCGCCCTCACCTTGCAGAGGTTCCATCATGATTGCACATGTGCGATCTGATATGTGCGCTTCTAGCGCGGCAATATCGTTGTAAGGCAAGTGAGTTACATCGCCCGGTTTAGGGCCGAAGCCATCAGAGTAAGCCTCTTGACCACCCACAGTTACAGTAAAGAAAGTACGACCGTGGAAACCTTGTTTGAATGCAATGATTTCAGACTTCTCAGGACCGTGCACATCCGCTGCCCAACGACGAGCTAGCTTCAATGCAGCTTCGTTCGCTTCTGCACCAGAGTTGGCAAAGAATACTTTTTCTGCAAAACATACGTCGGTTAGCTTCTTCGCTAGACGCAATGCAGGTTCGTTAGTCATCACATTACTTAAATGCCAAATCTTGTTTGCTTGCTCAGTAACTGCGTTAACCATTGCTGGGTGACAGTGACCCAAACAGCTCACAGCGATACCACCAGCAAAGTCGATATATTCTCGGCCTTGTTGGTCCCAAACGCGTGCGCCTTCCCCTTTTACCGGGATCATTTCCATTGGGTTATAACAAGGCACCATCACCTCATTAAACAGACTACGTTCTACTTTTTTTTCCACTGTCATCGTACATTCCTTTTCGATACCGCAAGCTTCGCAAATAAGCGTACTGGTTCATAAGTGAGACAAAGATATTTTCTCTCGCCATAATCCCGCTGCAGCATTATATTTACATTTAATTAACGTTTTCAATAGTAGATTATTCTTTAGCTATCCCTAACAACCAGCTAAACGTCACTACCTATGACTATTTATGCATCAATTAATCTGTTTTATGAAGCTTTTTTTACCTAAACGTATAACCTGCAACGGCAAAGCCTTACTGGCATTGCGGTATATTGGGTTCGAGACGAAATAACGCGAATAATTTTGCATAGGCTAAAAACTTAGCCTCAAGAGGGAGAAATGTTATAAAAAGTGATCAGCGTCAGAGGAGTAAGAGACGCGTAGCGCCCGAATTTAAACGCTTAACGAATGGACTAACAGGTTTAACTGGCTTATTTAGGCGGAGAAACGGTCGAATTTAAACAATCAACGCGCTAAGAAGTTAGCGAGAAGCTGGTGTCCTTGCTCTGTTTTAATCGACTCAGGGTGAAATTGCACCGCATCAATCGGCAAGGTTTTGTGTTGATAACCCATGATCTCATCCATGCTGCCATCTTCAAATTCCGTCCAAGACGTCAGTTCAAAGCAGTCAGGAAGCGTGCCATTTTTCACCACTAGGGAATGGTAACGTGTCACAGTTAGAGGGTTATTAAGCCCTTGAAAGACGCTCTTGCCATTGTGGCGTATTGGAGAGGTTTTACCGTGCATCACTTGTCTGGCTCGCACTACTTCACCACCAAACACTTGAGCAATGGCTTGATGACCAAGACACACACCTAAGATCGGCAGTTTACCCACGAAGTGTTCAATGACTTGTAGAGAGATTCCCGCATCATCAGGCGTACAAGGACCTGGCGAGATAACAAGATGGCTAGGATTCAGCGATTCAATACCCGCAATATCAATCTCATCGTTGCGAACAACTTTTACAGTGACCCCTAACTCACAGAAATACTGATACAAGTTATAGGTAAAAGAGTCGTAGTTATCGATGATAAGTAACATGGGTCGAAATCGTTTGCTAAATACTAAAGGATTGGGAGATATAGGGGCGGTATTGTGCAATACCCATGGCGAAAGGCAAGTGGAAACTGCATTTCGCCAATAATTAAGGCCAACCTAAGTTGACCTTAATTGTTTACAGATAGCCTTAAGTTATCTGAATTGGCCTGCTTGTATAGCAAGCCAATCTATTTGTGATTGAGCTACTTGCGACGACGCCACATTGCTAAACCAAATAGTGACATCAGAGCACCGAAGCCAAATGAACCACCTACTCGCAGTTCAAGAACAGCAGGATCATGATCCGATGAACGGAAGTGATCTTGGTACTTAGGTAGGTCACCTTTGAACTCTTCGTTGTAGTCAAACAACGTCGACTCACCACCATTGATGTGCCAATCGGTCGCATCGACAACCCTATCTTTCAGGCTGTCACTGATCAACAAATGATCCAAGGCACCAACTTCATCATTGTATGAGTAGCTCCAGCTGTCTGGGTGCTTTTGAGCCACAGCATTAATGTAGCCGTAGTTCTTAGTAATCACCGCACCGTTATCACCAAACTGCTCGACGCCGTCAATGTAAGTGTTACGCGCCGCTTTGATTTGCTTACCGTATTTCTCTTCAGAGTAATCCGTAAGCACCAGCATTGGATCTTCCATGCCGTACGAGTTCATATCCCCCAGAATCACTTTATGGCCTTTGATGCCGTCTAGCGCTTCACCCAAAGCAACTGCTGCAGCCACACGGAAGTTCTCACATGAGCCTTGCTTATCGGCGTCAACGCCACCTTGACCGCCCTGCTCGACCGGTGCAGCATCTTCCCAACACTTAGAACCTTTCGATTTAAAGTGGTTAATCGCAACGGTAAGTTTCTCTTTAGTGCCTTTAACTTTAAAGGTTGGCGCCAATGAGTCACGTTGGTAGTTCTTACCGTCTTCAATCACCTTGCCAGAATCGTCTAACACTTCTGGTGCTTGTTGGCTTGGCATAGCTATAACACGGCTGTCTTTAAGCTTAACTACTTTCTTACGGTAAATAACACCCGTTGTGATTACGTCAGTACCAATCGAGTCCATCTCGTCGGTTACGCCATCTTCATTTGAATCAACAGCGACAAACGTATAACGGTCTTTCTTACGCTCAATGCGATCATTCAGTTGGTTTACAAGTTGCTGAATGGCAGAGCCTTCACCAAAGCCATTGTTCTCAATTTCCATCAAGCCAATGATGTCTGCATCTAAGCGAAGAATCGCGTTCACAATCTTCTCTTGCTGCATCTCAAACTCAGTGATGGTGTTCGCGCCACGGTTATTGCCGTGCTGATTCGCGTCGCCACCAAATGGAGAGTTGAAGTAGTTCAATACGTTGAAGGTCGCAATACGTAGGTCGCCTTCATCCATGTCTGGTTTGTCGGTACGCGGATCGTTACGCACATAGTTTTCAGCCGAGATCTGGTTAGTCGCAATTAAACGGTACTCACCGTAGCTGTAAGTCAGCACGCCTTCTAGGCCAACAATGGTGTCATCAATGCGGATGTAATCTTCTGTTGAACCATCTTGGTCGATATCAGTGCGGCCAAAATCTGGGTAGAAAGGGACTTGTCCATCAGCCGCTTTTTGATCGGTTTCAACGAAAAGACGGCGGTCTGCGTTGTCTTCAGTTTGCTGCTTCGCTTCGTCAGATCCCGCGGCGAAAAGCTGGTTCGGCTGCATGTTAATACGCTCATGCGCCAGTACCATGTTGTTACGACGACCTGCGTAGTCATAACCAAAGGTACGCGTCACACGCATATCAAGCGCTTCGGTTGTTTTCACCAACATGCCTTCGTAGCGTTCAAGCGTTGCAGCGAAGTTCTCGTCACTGTCTAGCACTTCAATCGCCGTAGCTTCAGGTGCCTGCTGCTCGCCCTGTTTTAGCCATTGGTTGTTTTCTACTTTCAGCTGAGTGTGGCTGTAGTATTCTTGAACCTTGCCTTTCACACACACTACATCACCGGCTACTAGCTCTGAGCTCGACTGGTTGGTATGAATAAATAGCCCCTCAGAAGTGCTTGAGTTGAAATCATCCTCAAGTGCTTGCAGGTAGAAGCCTTTAGTTAGGCCTGTTGTTACCGCACTTACCACACCTTTTACGAAATATTCATCGTTGGTGATGTATGGGTAGCCATCGATGAATGGCGATGTAGCGCCCTCACCTTGGATTTCTTGAATGGTGGTGAATACTGGGTCAGAGCCATCTTGTGTACAAGTGAACGCTTCTGGCAGTTCAACGCTGTCTAGTGAACCTAGGCCTTCAATGCTGTCTTTTGGTAGCGATACCCATTGTGAAGCATCAAACGTCGCAGAAGGTGTTTGTGTCGCACGAACCAAAGTAACATCTTTGCCCCAGTCCACATCGCCCATCAAACCAACAACATCATGTACCGAGCCGTCTGAATTCAAGATAGCCAGCGGGTCGTCACCATTATGATTGGCGATAGAGGCATTAATGATGTCAGCTTGAGCTTTAATCTCATCACTCGCACTAGAATGTGCGACCACGAGTACTTCACCGGGTGCTAAAACGTGTCCATCTAAAGGTAAAGTGGCACCCCATGATCCGTTGCCATTGGCAGATTTCGCCAATGAGTAACCATCTAAACTAATGCTGCTATCGCCACTATTGGCAATCTCAACCGCTTTGTTATAGCTGCCGCCTTCCACATATTGTGAAATAAACAAATCAGCGTGTGCGCTTGTAGTTAACAAGCTACCAATTGCCACTGCTAGCAATGAAGGTTTGTGTAAAAGAGCCATCCGTTTCACCTGAGTTCATCGAGTTATAGTCACTGCCATCTATGGGCAGTCATGTATTTTGTGGTAACTATCAGGTTTATTTATGAAAGGAATAAGTCAGTTGGCAAGAAAATGAGGAACTTATCACTTTGGAATCATCAATTGTTTGGCACGTTATATATTTCCAACATATATAGAAACGAGTGTAATTTTATAAAGCTTGAGGGTACCAAATAAGATCATCTGCACAGCATTACAGCGATGGATATGCTAGCTAAATACTGGGTAAATTATCAATTCAAACAAGGGGGTTTCGAGGAAGGCAAATGGAATGGGCATGAAAAAGCCCAAAGTAAACAACAGCTACTTTGGGCTCAAATTCTCAAGCGAGTTGTGTTAGTTCACCCTATGGGCGAGTAACAAAACCTACTGCTTCGTATGCTTTTTTCAGTGTCACTGCAGCACGTTCAGAGGCTTTTTCAGCACCGGCTTTCATTACTGCGTCCATGTAGGCACGGTCAGCACGGATACGGTGATATTCAGCTTGAATCGGCTCAAGCATCTCAACCAATGCTGCGCCTACGTCTTTCTTGAACGGACCGTACATTTCAACGCCTTGGTACTGCGCTTCGATCTCTTCGAACGTTTTACCTGTCGCTGCAGAGTACAGACCCATTAGGTTAGAGATACCCGCTTTGTTTTCCCAATCGTGAGCAATGCGTGGTGGTGTTTCTGCATCGGTTTGCGCTTTGTTGATCTTCTTGATGATCGACTTAGGTTCTTCTAGCAAAGTAATCACGTTCTTACGGTTGTCGTCTGACTTAGACATCTTCTTCGTCGCATCTTGCAGGCTCATTACACGTGCATTCACTGTTGGAATGTAAGGTTCTGGTACTTGGAAGATTGGCGTTTCAGGACCGTAGATGTTGTTGAAGCGAGTTGCGATATCACGCGCTAACTCTAAGTGTTGTTTCTGGTCGCTACCTACAGGCACTTGATGAGCACCGTAAAGCAGGATGTCTGCAGCCATCAACACTGGGTAGTCGTATAGGCCTACGTTTACGTCATTTGAGTGGCGTGCAGACTTATCTTTAAACTGAGTCATACGGCTCAGTTCACCCATTTGCGTGTAACAGTTAAGAAGCCAACCAAGTTGAGCATGCTCTGGTACGTGTGACTGAACAAATAGCGTGCTCTTCTTTGGATCAACACCGACAGCAAGACAGATTGCTAGTGCGTCTAGAGTCGCTTCATGCAGTGCTTTCGGGTCTTGGCGAACCGTAATTGCGTGAAGGTCTACAACACAGTATTGGCAATCGTAATCATCTTGCATCTGTTGCCATTGACGTAGAGCACCCAAGTAGTTACCGATACTTAGTTCACCAGATGGTTGAACACCACTCAATACGATGGGCTTGCTCATGGTTTTAATTCCTTTGCTTATTCGCTAAGTTTATTGAACGCTTAGCTTCTTAACTTAAATATAGAAAAGCCGCACAGCTCTTCTGTACGGCTCATCCAGTGTACTCATTGATAAGTATTTTGCTAGTAGGTTAGCTAACTTTTGTCCGCTTTATGCTGAAACTAGAACGACATCTAGTAATTGCGCGACGTTATCCGCGACATAGTCAGGGTTTGATGCTGAAATCGGCTCGCCGTGGTTATAACCGTAAGTCAGACCAAACGAGTGACAACCTGCATTCTTAGCCGCTTTAATGTCGTTGCTTGAATCGCCAACCATCAACATCTCTTCCGCTTTTACATTGTGCTTTTCTAGCAACCAGTTCAGAGCGACTGGGTTCGGTTTTTTCTCTGGGAAAGAGTCGCCACCCAACACATCAACAAAGTACTTATCAATACCGTGTTGCGCCAGTACGTCTGGTACAAACTTCGATGGCTTGTTGGTAACCAGCGCCATAGTGAAGCCGGCTTTATCCAGCTCAGCCAGCGTCTCTTTAACCGATGGGTAAAGGTGACTTAGCTTGTGACCGCCCTGCTCATAGAAATCATCAAACAGGATGCGTGCTTTTTTCAGTAGCTCTGGCTCTAGGCTTGGGTCAACCGTCAAGTTACGGCTGAGTGAACGTCCGATAAGAACATCAGCACCATTACCTACGTAGTCGCGAACTTGTTCTTCGCTCACTGAAGGGAAGCCCAACTCCTGACAAGCTTGGTCAGCAGCAACGGCCAAATCAGGCACGCTGTCTAACAAGGTTCCATCCAAATCAAAGGCGATCAGTTTTATTGAGCTTAATGACATCTTACTTTCCTATTTATTATATTCGTCTTATGAGTTGAGCGATAAGACGTAAAAAAGGGGCAAATTAGCCCCTTAATATTCAATCTATCTGTAGTTTTACGATTATGCGTTTACTTTTGCAAGCTCTGCACGCATCTCATCAATCACTTCTTTGTAATCCGGTTGATTGAAGATAGCTGAACCCGCAACGAACATATCTGCGCCCGCTTCTGCGATTTCACGGATGTTATCAACCTTCACGCCGCCATCAATCTCAAGGCGAATGTCACGGCCTGACTCATCAATCAGCTTACGAACAGCACGTAGTTTATCTAGCGTGTGAGGAATGAAAGATTGACCGCCGAAGCCTGGGTTCACAGACATCAGTAGAATCATGTCTACTTTGTCTAGGATGTAATCTAAGCAAGAAAGCGGCGTTGCAGGGTTAAGAACCACACCCGCTTTACAGCCGTGCTCTTTGATTAGCTGTAGAGTGCGATCGATGTGCTCTGAAGCTTCAACGTGGAAGGTAATCATTGATGCGCCGGCTTTAGCAAACTCAGGCACGATGCTGTCTACTGGCTTAACCATAAGGTGAACATCGATAGGAGCCGTAATACCGTAGTCGCGCAGCGCTTTACAGATAGGCGCGCCAAAAGTCAGGTTAGGTACGTAGTGGTTGTCCATCACATCGAAGTGCACAACATCAGCACCAGCTGCGAGTACTTTTTCTACGTCTTCACCAAGACGAGCAAAATCTGCAGACAAAATCGATGGAGCGATTAGAAAATCTTTCATACCAAACCTCTTAAGAGTGAGTAAATTGCGAATATCACCGCCTTGTGACATCTCATATACAAATACAAGACTCAATTCCAAGACTATTTGGTGTGCAATTCTACCTAAGCAACTAAGCAGATCCTAGCAGTTCGAAAGATTAGTTTATGAAAGTACCCGTTGGTCACTCAATTTAATGAGTTCGAGGGTTATGTTGGCCGCTACAATTCTTCTGAAGCGTGTTGCTGGTTTTTCTCTTTATGAAAAAGTGCCAGTAACTCATCGACTTTATTGCGCCCTGCGCCATTACGGCTAATGGTGCGCTTAACCTTGACCACGTTCAGTTCTGCACCATGGTATAAACGGCGCGTTAAGGTGGTGTCATGGTTTGAGATCAAGACAGGGATGCCTCGTTCCATCGCTGCTTTTTCAGCAACATCCGCCAGTGCAGCTTGGTCATCTAAGCTAAAGCCATTACCTGCGTAAGAGGTAAAGTTTGCCGTGTTCGACAGTGGTGCGTATGGAGGATCGCAGTAAACCACACAGCCTTTGCGCGCGCGGCTAAAGGTTTCATGGTATCCCTCACAGACGAAGGTGGCTTTTTTCGCTTTCTCGGCAAAAAATTCCAGCTCAGCTTCTGGGAAGTAAGGTTTTTTATAAGAACCAAATGGAACGTTAAAACCGCCCTTCTTGTTGTAACGACATAGGCCATTGAAGCCAAATCGGTTCATATACAAGAAAGCCAATGAACGATACATGACGTTATCTGTACCATTGAACTCAGCGCGAATATCTAAGAAGGCTTCTTTACGGTTGTTCTCAGGACAGAACCAGCGCTTCGCTTCCATGATATAAGTTTCAGGATCGGTTTTAAGCAGGTTGTACAGGTTGATAAGATCGGGATTGATATCTGCAAGCAGGTACTGTTCAAAGTCAGTATTCAGAAATACTGAGCCGGCACCGACAAACGGTTCTACCAATTTACGAGCAGGTGGCAGGTGACGTTGGATGTCTTCAACTAGGCCATATTTACCACCAGCCCATTTTAGAAAGGCACGCTGCTTTTTCATTTACTGCTCTATCTATCAACTCAAAAATAAGGCTGCGGAATGTAACATATTTTGAGGCTAAGCTCAGGGTTATTTCGCACGTTCTATCTCTCGATGCACTTGATTCATCGATTTTGCCCAAGGTTCCAACTGTTGAAGGGGTTTTGATAACGCACTTACCGCGTCTCTCGCCACTTGAATCGTTGGGTAATCTTGATAAGTGATAATAAACCACTTGGTGTCGTTGCGAAGTGTTGGGTAAATACGAACCTTGTTCTCAAGGTCATACTCTTCAATGAAAGACTGTACGTCGTCCAATGAGGTCATCGCACTCAACTGCAAAGTATAAGCTCGCGGAGAGATAGCTTGTAACTCTTCGCGAGAAAATGAGAATGTAATTTTCTTAGTCGGTGGCGTGGACTGTGTTAGGTCTGTTGCTTCATCGGCTGAAGGCTGTGACTCCACTTTGTCTGCATCTGATTGCGAACTCACCGCGGCACCTGTGTTTTCTTCAACAGCAGCATCAATCGCACTGGTATCGGCACTTTCAGGTTTATCATCAAGCAAGGCATCAACCACATCAGAGGTGATCACAACACGCTGCTGATCTTGTTCGACTTCTCCAACACTCGCGGTATCTTCAACGACAGTCGGTGGCAAAGATGAGCTGTCGTCATCAGCACCTTGATAACTCATGTCAGCTTCGGCTTCAGAATCGTCCATTCCGTCGATTCCAGCTTGCTCGGTACCACTTTCCACTTCAAAAGTTGGGATAGCTGTCTGTTCAATCGGAGCGATAAGAGATTGCGCTTTATCGTCAGGGGTTGGTTGACTGAACATCCACCAATAACCACCACCAATTAAAATCAACAGCAAGGCCACCACAATCGCGATATTGATGGGTGAGCCAATAATTGAGCGAATAATAATCCTTTTTTCCACTTTCAATTCTCCTAAAGCCATTAACTCACCGGGCAGAGGTTGCGCTTTATTAAACGCACGTCGCACGCAAGTTTCAGACTCATCATCAACATATCGAATCACCAGTGATTCAAAGAAATGTTCAGCTTCTGGTTGCGAAAGGTCATCGATCTCAAGATCGATAGGTTTGTGTTGTTGACCGTAGCTCAAACGCGTTAATAACGTATCTAAGTGGCCAGGTTCCGAGAAGAGAACGATATTGATCGTCCATTGAGGGTTTGATTGAGCTTCCAGTACCAACATCCATAATTCGGATACCAATAGCTCAGAAAGTCGTTGGGCATCATCAACGACGATAACCACATTACACGGTTCTCCATCCAGTAACCTTGTTAGGCTATCCGATAAAGAATCATGTTGATTAAACAGGGGATCAGAAACAATTTGGCTAAGAATAAGCGCGCGGCGTTGTTGATCGTCTTGGCTTGGATGACAAAGCAGTAAACACTGATTTTTTTCTGTCGACCATGCTTCAAGATAACGCTGAGCCAACCAAGATCGGCCAGAGCCAGCTTTGCCAGCAACCGTCACAAGGTTTGAACCAAAGTTAGTCAAAAGCTGTAAGCGCTCTAGCAGCTCAACTTGAGATTCTAACTCTAATACTCTTAATTCATGAGCCAAACTCATTGGGGATCCCTACTGATAAGATCGATCAGTAAAACGCTTCAATTGCCTAGAGTTTAGCTAGGCAACCTCACAACCAAATTTAAAGAGTACGGCAGAAATCGATCGCTTGTTTAATGATGTCTTGAGGCACATCAGCAACCACTTCAGCAGTACCAATACTTGTTGGTAATACCAAACGCAACTGACCAGACAGCACTTTTTTATCGCGCATCATGTGCTTCATAAAGTCTTCAAAAGACATGCTTTCTGGCGTATGGATTGGTAGTTTCGCATTCTTGAGTATAGAAATAACTCGCTCAAGTTGCTGCTGAGAGATCAGTCCCTGTAATTGAGCTGTTTTAGCTGCTATTACAGTGCCTGACGACACAGCTTCACCATGTAGCCAATTACCATAGCCTAGTTCTGCTTCAATCGCATGACCAAATGTATGACCTAGGTTCAATAACGCTCTGATTCCTGACTCTTTTTCATCTAGAGCCACCACTTCAGCCTTAATTGCACAACAACGAGCAATCGCGGTAATCAGTGCTTCTTCATCAAGTTGATAAAGTTTCTCTAGATTCTGCTCCAACCAATCAAAGAAGGCTTCATCGTAAATGATGCCGTATTTGATCACCTCAGCAATGCCCGCTGCAAACTCACGCTCTGGAAGCGTTGATAAACAGTTGGTATCGATGATCACAGATTTCGGTTGGTAAAAAGCGCCGATCATATTCTTACCAAGAGGATGGTTTACTGCGGTTTTACCACCAACAGAAGAGTCCACTTGAGAAAGAAGGGTCGTCGGGATTTGAATGAAATCAATACCGCGCTGGTAACAAGAGGCAGCAAAACCGACCAAGTCACCGATAACACCACCTCCTAAAGCAATCACCACCACATCGCGGCTGTAATTTCCTTCAAGCATGTAGCTCATCACTGAATTGAACGTTTCAAGGGTTTTGTACTGTTCACCGTCTGGCAGCTCGAGAAGAGATGTCTGACAGCCGACTTGATCCAATAGCGATAAAATTTTATCAGCATAAAGAGGCGCTACTGTCACATTACTGATAACAACAACTTTCTGCTTACCTGATAAAAAAGAAAGGTACGCCGGGTCTTCAAATAACCCGGCGCCAATAGAGATAGGGTAGCTACGCTCAGCTAGATTGACCGTAATCCGTTCCATGGGTTTGCTCTCCGAAAAAATGAACTTAACGTTCTTCTAGCATTTTTACGATCTGGTTGGCTACCACTTTTGCACTTTGGTCGTCAGTACGAACTGTGTAGTCCGCCACTTCTTCGTATAGTGCGTTGCGAGATACAGCTAGATCTTCTAGCACATCACGCGGGTTGTCTGTTTGAAGTAGAGGGCGTTTCTTGTCGCGGTTAGTGCGAGCAAGTTGCTTTTCAATTGTTGTCTCTAGGTATACAACAATGCCTCGTGCAGATAGACGGTTACGGTTTTCTTTGCTCAACACTGAACCACCACCTGTCGCAAGAACAATACCTTGTTCTTCTGTCAGATCATTGATTACAGATTCTTCGCGCTTACGGAAACCTTCTTCGCCCTCAACATCAAAAACCCATGCGATGTCTGCGCCAGTGCGCTCTTCGATCACAGTGTCAGAGTCTAGAAACTCCATATGAAGTTGGGAAGCTAGGTGTCTACCAATTGTACTTTTGCCGGCGCCCATTGGGCCAACAAGAAAAATATTGCGTTTCTCAGCCATGTTTTTAGCAGTAATTTACAACGTTAATTCAATGACATCGCCACAAGGTAGGTCAGTACAAGTACTGAAATTAAAAGGCCCGTGGCACCGATTCCTCACAGATAATTCGTGATAAGACCCGAAATTATCAAGGTTAGGTGCCACTAATGCAACTTTATTTTTAATCTAATTGTTCATTACTGAATCACAACTTTGGGTGTGACAAAAATAAGTAGTTCACTTTTACCCACATTTTCATAGCTGCGACGGAACAATGCGCCCAAAACTGGCAGGTCCCCCAACAGAGGAACTTTATCCACTGTACTGCTCACGCTGTGCTGAAATATCCCGCCAAGCACGACAGTTTCACCATTATTAACAAGCACTTGCGTACCTATTCTTTGCGTATCAATGGCGACCGCTTCACCGGTTCCAGTTTTTACCACTTGCCCTGGCCTATCTTGAGTCACGCTCAAATCCAATACCAAACGATTATCGGGCGTGATCTGCGGTGTCACCTTAAGACTCAACACGGCTTTCTTAAATGCAACCGACGTAGCGCCACTTGAAGATGACTCTAAGTAAGGAATTTCAGTACCTTGCTCAATATAAGCCGGCTTTTTATTGGTGGTGATTAAGCGTGGACTAGAAATGATTTCAGCTTTTGACTCTTGTTGCAGTGCCGACAGTTCAAGATCGAGTAAGGTATCTGAACCCAGTTTGGCCACCTGAAACGCAATACTCGAGGCGTTCGGCGATGTTGCCCCTAAATTGACGTTGAGATAGTCATCAATCACGCTGCTGCCGCTATCGTCGTCATACGGCGTAATCGCTGATGGGTGGTTACCTTCGATTGAGCCACCAACGGTGAAGCTTCCGTTGGTTGAGGAAACGCCCCAGCGCACGCCAAGCTCATCAAGATTACCCTCAGTAACCGTGACAATACGTGCCTCTATCTGTACCTGCTTCACGGGAATGTCTAACGATTCAATGATGCCTCGGATCACGGCAATGTTTTCTTCCAATTCACGAATGAGCAGTGAGTTGGTGCGCTCATCAATGGTAATCGAACCACGATCGGACAACATGCTGACCGCACCTTCACCTCCAATCATGTCAGCGATGTCGGTGGCTTTAGCAAAGTTAATCTTGATGATTTCCGATTTAAGCTCCCCTAACTCCTCTTCTAAGCGCGATTTCTCTAACGCTTGTTGCTCTCGAAGGTCGAGCTCCGCTTTCGGCGCGACCAAGATAACATTGCCATCAACACGCTTATCCAAGCCTTTAACTTGCAAGATAATGTCGAGAACTTGCTGCCAAGGTACGCCATCTAAGCGTAACGTCAGGTTTCCGGCTACCGAATCAGACACCACGAGATTGAAGTCGTTGTAATCGGCAATCAGTTGCAGGACATTTCGTACCGGGATATCCTGGAAGTTAATCGATATCAGCTTGCCCTCTTTCTCTAGAACGCTTTTTTCTTTGGTCGCTTCATCGAGCACCGGTTTGCTGATCACCACCTCAATAAAGCGCCCCTTTAGGTTGTATTCATACTGATAGTCATTGCTAATCGTCGCTAGAAGCCGAGTGCTTGGTGTCTCTTTATAGACTTCAATGCCTTCAACCAAGGTAGCGAAATCCTTCACATCCAGCAGGTAGAGCTTGTCATCATCAACTTGAATATTGATTAGCTCGATACTTAACCCTTCCTGAGCTCGTTGAACATCCACCACTGCTGTGCTGGTCGCCAGCTCAATAATGATGACGGCGTCTTTATCCTTATTGACCCTAAAATCAATATTCTCCAATTTGTTCGGTAAGCTCTCGGCATGGCTGAGCACGCTAACAACCAACATCACAGACACAGCAAAACCTTGTAGAGCCTTGCTCACTAATCCACTTATTCCTTTAATCATATTTACATCTCATATCCACATCATGTGACATTGGTTTACTTCAGAGCCAGCCTAACGTTGCGCTTATGCCAACAACCTAAGCCATCTGGAAGAGTTTCATTAATCTGAACGTATTGGCTCGTCACCTTAGTAACTCGGCCATTGTTTAAGCCGATAAACTGGCCTTTCTTGACGTTTACCACGTTGCCTTTGGGTGTTTGCACTAAGCCAAACACGCTTGAGCCACTGCCCATCACGCCTCTTAAACGAAGCTTACTCAGCGGGTACTTCTCTAACTTGCCATTACGAGAACGGGCGCTGGGTTGCCAACAGTCTTTCTTAACCAAGGGTTGGTTTTGCACAATGGCTTCTTTAGGCAGTTCAAAGGGAGGACGCAAAGATCGGCGCTGATAAGTCGCCGCCGTGAATTCAGTTGCTGGGACAAGTTGCTCGACATCTTTTCTCGCCTTGGCTTCAACCTGCGCCACAAAATCTTGCAGTGAGTCTTGATTAGCTTTGCAGCCTGACAACGCAAGCATCAATACGATTGAGTAAAACGCGCTATTGGGTTTCATCATTAACCTCCGATTTAAACTGGTAGGTATAAGCTCGAACCCTAAAGTGCAGCGTGCTACTTTCTTGACTGACTCGCTGCCAATTCACATCATCAAAGCTAATAATACGCGGCAGCTTGGCGATGGCAGCAGAGAAGTCACCAATCTCGTGATAGTCACCTGTCAGCTCTATATTGAGAGGCAATCGATAGAGAAACTCCTTATTCTGCTTTTGCCCCCAATCGATTCGTGTGAAGGTCAGCGAGTTATCCAAGCCGAGCTCATTCACGGAGGCCAACATGCTCGCTAACTCCTTTTGAACGGGCAGTTGCTCTAATAGATAATCGTAGCGACTAGTTAGCTCATCCAACTGGCTCTGCAACTTAGGCAAGGCTGCAACCTTATTCGCCTTTATCCTCAAGGTCGTTTTTAAGGTCTGCTCCTGTTGCTTCATCTGTTGCAGTTCATCGTCGAGTGGCAACACATAAAGCCAAGTGCCTACACCTTGGATTAACACTATCAACACCAGAATCACGAGAAGCTGAGGCAGCAATGGCCATTCGGTGATCTCATCAACATCGAGATCTTGCAAGCTCATCCTGTTTTGCCTACTAATCCTATTTTGAAGGTTAGCCATGATGCGCCCCCTTATCTTTTCTGCTCGCGGTTGTGTTTTCTAAAGACACAGGGCTAAACACAAAAGAGACCTTGAAGGTCTGAAACTCTTTATTGAAGCGCTTGCGGTTATGAACGATAGAGTGCATCTCGACCCCTTTCAAAGAATCTGAACGTTCGAGGTTGTCCAACATGGTGGCGAGACGAGCAGTGCTGTCGCTGATGCCCGACATTTCAATCTCCTGACCATTCATCTTTATCTTGTCGACATACACACCCTCTGGAATCAGCTCCGGCATCAAGTTCATGAAGTCGGTGGTCTTATTACGGCCAAGCTGCAGCGACTCAACCACATCAAGTCGAGTCAGAATGGCTTTGTGTTCTTGCTCTGCGACTTTTAACGACTGAATTTGTCGGTCGAGCTCAGCAATGTACTGATTGAGGTAATTGAGGCGAGCTTGCTGCTTGGCTTGTTGATCGTGAAAATAGTGACCAACCGCCCATTGCCCTATAAGCGCAATGATGACGCCAAGAATGACCAGATGGATAAAACGCTTCTTGTGCTGAGCACGAATCTCATCACGCCACGGCAGCAGGTTAATTTGATGCAACATGCTTCTCTCCCTGCCACTTGAGCCCACTCATCGCCATACCCGCCGCGATACCAAAGTGTTGCCAGTCAATCGGCAGTCGGCGTCTCTTGGCGACCTTATTCTCAAATAAAGACAAAGGATTCAATGACTCGCAGCTCAACTGAAAATGGCGTTCTAGCTCTTCGGTTACCATAGGGATGCTGGCGCCCTCGCCCATCAACCAAATCCCTGAGATAGGTTGCTGCGCATTTCCCGATGAATAGAGCTGCAATTGACGCTTGAGCTTCTCAATCAGGTTAACAATGAATTGATGTGTCTCTTCCATAGTACCGAACACGCTCTCGATATCACTCGGGTCATCTGAGCTGCGAAGATCTTGAGTGCCAAAGGCGATGTCTTTATAGAAAGGCGCCGAATTCTGCGGGATAACCCCTAGCGAGGTTTGGTCGATTCCAACATCCACTAGCAACCAGTTTTTCTTATCGGGATACAGGCGCGAGGCCAATTGCCAGATATTAAGTAGCCCATGCGCCTGTGTATCCACCACCACAGGTTTGAAGCCAGCCTTGGTTAATGCATCCGCTCGGCTATCCACAACTTCTTTACGAGTGGCGTATACCTGATAACTGCTTGTCGAACCTTTACCAAATCGTTTGTCTTCCAGCTTTACAAAATCTAAACTCAGCTCCTCGATAGGAAAGGGAGATTGATGGGCGAAGGTTTGATAGATAGAAAACTCTTTTTCTCTGTCTTCTAACTCACTCTCTATTTGCAGTACTTTGCTGATCACCGTGTTATCAGGTACCGAAATGGCGACGTTGCGACAGCCAAAAGGCAGTCCTTTCCTAAGTTCTTTAAGTTTCTTAACAGTTTTCTGATACTCCAAAGTATGGTTAGCTGTAAAAATGTCGTCCGAAATCGGCAGCTCTTTGTATCCCACTAGGGCATACAACTCCCCCACGGGTTTTAGTACCACGGCTTTGATGCTGTGATGATTTATATCTATACCTGTAATTAATGATGAACCCATGTGACCTAGCTCCTGAAGTGCCAAGCATTTCGTTGATTATCTAGGGGTTGTGATTATTAGTTAAATAAGCGTTAATAAACGAAAGCTAAGTTTTTAGCCTAGAGTACAAGGGTTTGCTGCTTATCAGCCTTAACTAATCAGGGATTATCCGGTGAAGTTCATAAAGCGATTATTCATATTTACATTGATTTGCATGATTCTTGGAGTCAGTACAATTTTCGGGTTTTATTTTTACGTAAAACCAGAGTTGCCTGATGTTGCCACTTTGCGCGACGTAGAACTCCAAACGCCGATGCAAGTCTTCAGTCAAGACGGTAAGCTGATCTCTCAATTTGGTGAAAAGCGTCGTAATCCAGTCACTTATGACGAGATTCCTCGCCACTTAGTTGAGGCTCTGATTGCCACCGAAGATAGCCGTTTCTATGAACACCCAGGTATTGACCCAATCGGTATCACACGTGCAGCGCTCGTGGTTGCAATGTCGGGTTCAGCCAAACAAGGTGCGAGTACCATTACTCAGCAGCTTGCGCGTAACTTCTTCTTATCTAATGAGAAAAAGATTATGCGTAAGATCAAAGAGATCTTCATTGCGATCCACATTGAGCAACTTCTTAGTAAAGAAGAGATCATGGAGCTTTACGTCAACAAGATCTTCCTTGGTCACCGTTCGTATGGTTTTGGCGCGGCAGCACGTGTTTACTTCGGTAAAGATCTTCCTGATCTCACGCTGAGTGAAATTGCGACCCTTGCGGGTATGCCAAAAGCACCTTCGACAATGAACCCTATTTACTCTGTTGAGCGCGCGACTAACCGTCGTAACGTTGTATTGCGTCGTATGTTAGACGAGAAATACATCACTCAAGCAGAGTTCGATGACGCTCGTAGTGAAGAGCTTATCTCGAAATACCACGGTGCAGAGATCGAACTGAGCGCGCCATATGTTGCTGAAGTTGCACGTGCTTGGATGGTGGAACGCTATGGTGAAGAAGCTTATACATCAGGCATGAAGGTCTACACGACCGTTGATTCGAAACTGCAAAAAGCAGCGAACCAAGCCGCAATTAAGAACCTACTTGGCTACGATGAGCGTCACGGCTACCGTGGTGCTGAAAAAGTATTGTGGCAGACTGCGCAATCAGCGTGGGATCAAGAACAAATCGTTAAACACCTTAAGTCTCAACCAACCTATGGTGACCTAGTCCCTGCTGTTGTTACCGCGGTTGATTCGAAAAGTGCTCAAATTTGGGTTAAGAACCAAGGTGAAGGCACTATCGAATGGCAAGGCATGAACTGGGCGCGTAAATTCCTAACGGATAACCGCCAAGGACCAGCGCCTTCTCAAGCGAAAGAAATTCTGGCGGTTGGTGAACAAATCTGGGTTCGCCATGAAGCCGTTACCGGCGATGAAGTCTCTGAAGAGCCGACAGAAGAGTCAGCGACTGCAGAATCAGAAACACCGATTGTATGGCGACTAAGCCAAGTACCGAATGCGAACACAGCATTTGTTGCAATGAACCCGAACAACGGCGCGGTATTGTCGATGGTCGGTGGCTTTAACTTTGTCCACAACAAGTTCAACCGTGCAACGCAATCTATTCGTCAGGTGGGTTCTGGTATCAAACCCTTTATCTACTCAGCAGCGATTGAGAAAGGCTTAACGCTAGCCTCACTGATCAACGATGCACCGATTAACCAATGGGATAAGAGCCAAGGTACCGCATGGCGACCAAAGAACTCGCCACCGACTTACGTGGGTCCAACTCGTTTACGTATTGGCTTAGCTCAGTCTAAAAACGTAATGGCGGTACGTGTACTGCGCGAAGTAGGTCTAGATGATACTCGTAACTACCTAACTCGATTTGGCTTTGATATTGATGAAGTTCCGCGCTCTGAAACCATTGCTCTGGGTGCGGGTAGCTTAACGCCAATGAAAGTAGCTCAAGGTTACTCAGTATTCGCTAATGGCGGCTACTACGTTGAACCTTTCTACATCAGCCGCATTGAGACACCATTTGGTGAGACTGAATTTGAAGCGACACCAAAAGTGGTTTGTAAAGACGATTGCCAACAGCAAATGACCTCAGACCCAATGGCTGATGAGTTTGCAGAGCAAGATGTGGATGCCAAAGTACAATACGCACCTCAAGTTATCTCTGAACAGAACGCATTCCTTGTTCGTGAAATGATGTACAGCAACATCTGGGGTGGCGGTGATTGGAGCGCAGGTACGGGTTGGAACGGTACAGGTTGGCGTGCACAGCCGTTGAAGCGTCGTGACATTGGCGGAAAAACGGGTACCACCAACGATTCGAAAGATACTTGGTACAGCGGTTACGGCCCTGGCATGGTTGCAACGGTATGGGTTGGTTTTGATAACCACAACCGCAACCTAGGCAGAACCAAAGCGAACTCAAATCTTGGTAAGAACCAAATTACGGGTGCAGAAGCTGGCGCGAAAACAGCAGAACCTGCATGGGTTGATTTCATGGGTACGGCGTTAGCGGGTGTTCCTGCTGAGCGTAAAGAGATTCCTGAGAACATCGTCCGTGTTCGTATCGACCGTGAAACTGGCTTACTGACCAACAAGTTCGATAGCTCATCAATGTTCGAGTACTTCGAGAAAGGCACAGAGCCAACCGAGTACATCACTGAACGTTTCAATGATGACATCTACTCAACCTCATCAGGTGAAGCAGTAGAAGAACTGTTCTAACTAAGGTTTGTAGAACCTAGTAACATGAACCAACAAAAAGGGTTGATATGCATTCATATCAACCCTTTTTTTATATCTATATCTGACCAGACTAGGCTCTAAATTCAAGCGCTAAGCCGTCTTCTCCAGTTGAGTTCGAATCGTCTCAGCCAATTGCTCGAAACGTCCCTTCAATGGAGAGCCCGGACGGTAGGCAACAACAATGCGACGTGAAGGTGTTGGATTCACAGCAGGTACGTAACACACACCGTCTTTCTGCTTCTCTTTCGGCACCGATAGCTGAGGAAGCAAGGTAATCCCCGCCCCCGCCGCGACCATGTTACGCAGCGTTTCTAAGCTGGTTGCCTTAAAGCGCTCATCATCTTTGGCGCCCGCAGCAAAACAGAAGCCCAAGGCTTGGTCTCTCAAACAGTGACCGTCACCTAGCGCAAGTACGGTTTGTCCATTCAGCTGCAGCATATCGACAGTGTCTTGCTGAGCCCACTCGTGGTCACATGGAACGGCAACACTTAACGGCTCGTCATACACATCGATCTCTTTGAACACCGCCGTTTCATCAACCGCAGCCAGTACTAAGCAATCAAGCTTGCCATCTTCAAGTTGGCTCACTAACTGATGGGTCTGAGCTTCATGCAGGTAAAGCTCAAGATCTGGGAAGCTCTCTTTAAGATGAGGAACAATCTTAGGCAAGATGTAAGGACCCACGGTTGGAATAAAACCAATGTGCATTGGCCCCGTCATCGCTTCACCGTGTCCACTCGCCATATCTTTAAAAGTTTTCACTTCATTGAGAATACGCTTGGCTTGTTCAACAAGTTGTAACCCTGATTCTGTAAATATCACCTTCCTTGGACTACGCTCGGTTAACTGAAGTCCAATTTCATCTTCGAGTTTGCGTATTTGACCGCTTAGTGTCGGCTGACTGACAAAGCACGCTTCTGCCGCTTTTCGGAAGTGTTTATGCTCTGCGAGCGCCACCAAGTATTCAAAGTCACGAATGTTCATGATCAGTCTCTTACCTCAGGTTTTAATAAGAACAAGGGTTCTAATAGAAACATTTAAAAGAAAAATGCTCTTGATAGAATTTACCTATCAAAACCATAACATCAAACGATTAGAGCTATCAAAGGATTTATCTAATAATGGGCTCAACGAAACGAAACAGAGCGAAGAAAAACGTTAAGCTCTGATAGAACAAAATTAAAAATACTATTTAAGGAAATCAATATGTTTGCATCTAAAGAAGGTCAATCAATCCCTCAAGTAACATTCCCAACTCGCCAAGGTGATGCATGGGTTAACGTAACTACTGAAGAGCTATTCAAAGACAAGACAGTTATCGTATTCAGCCTACCAGGTGCGTTTACGCCAACATGTTCGTCAAGCCACCTACCTCGTTACAACGAGCTACATTCAGTGTTCAAAGAAAACGGTGTTGATGACATTCTGTGTGTTTCAGTAAACGACACATTCGTAATGAACGCTTGGAAAGCAGACCAAGAAGCGGAAAACATCACATTCATCCCAGATGGTAACGGTGATTTCACAGACGGCATGGGTATGCTAGTTGAGAAAAACGACATCGGCTTCGGCAAACGTTCATGGCGTTACAGCATGCTGGTTAAAAACGGCGTGGTAGAAAAAATGTTCATCGAAGAAGACGTACCAGGCGACCCGTTCAAGGTTTCTGATGCAGATACTATGCTTAACTACCTTGCTCCTGAGCACAAAGAGCAAGAGTCAATCACAGTATTCACTAAGCCAGGCTGTCCTTTCTGTATGAAAGCAAAACAGAACCTAATCGACAAAGGTCTGAACTACGAAGAAGTGGTTCTAGGTAAAGATGCAACAACAGTAAGCCTACGTGCAATCTCTGGTCGCACTACCGTTCCTCAAGTATTCATCGGTGGCAAACACATCGGTGGTAGTGAAGAACTAGAAACTTTCCTAGGTTAATCACTTAGTCGCTAATAAACGCTTAGCAATTAAATAACCTAAGTAATTAAATAGCTTAGTAATACCAGCTAACCCACCCTCTTGTGGGTTAGCTATTCCAAACCACTCTTATCTGAGCTTTGGAAAAAGATACAGCTTCTGACTCGCCAACTTTTAACTAACCTATAGTTAGTAACAAGAAGCAGTGAGTAACAAAAAGCTGAATCACAAGCTAAACCTAATAAAACAGAATCACAAAACTGACCCGCAATCCTGACTCTCAAAAAATAATCAGAGTTGGAGGGGTTCGTTCAAACCAAATTTAGCCATTGCGAGATAATTATTATGAAACAAGTCAATGTAGATGTAGCAGTTATCGGGGGCGGTACGGCAGGTTTAGGTTCTTACCGCGCTGCAAAAGCACACACTGACAGTGTCGTGATGATTGAAGGTGGCCCTTACGGTACAACCTGTGCTCGTGTTGGTTGTATGCCATCTAAACTGCTTATTGCAGCTGCGGAAAGCGTACACCAAATCGAGAAAGCTCCGGCTTTTGGCGTTCACCCACAAGGTGATATCGTGATTAACGGCCGTGAAGTGATGGACCGAGTGAAGTTTGAGCGTGACCGTTTTGTTGGTTTTGTTTTAGAAGGTGTTGATGAAATCCCAGAGCAAGACAAGATCTCTGGCTACGCAAAGTTCTTAGATGACAACACACTACAAATTGATGACCACACGGTTGTCACCGCTAAGCGTATTGTTATCGCGACCGGTTCTCGCCCTGCATACCCTGCCGTTTGGAATGAGCTTGGCGATCGCCTGATCATTAACGACGACGTGTTCAGCTGGGATGATTTACCAGAATCGGTTGCGGTATTTGGCCCTGGTGTTATTGGTCTTGAGCTTGGTCAGTCACTGCACCGCTTAGGTGTGAAGACCAAACTGTTCGGTTTGGGTGGTCAAGTTGGCCCAGTAACTGATCCAGAGATCATGGCTTATGCAGATAAAGCTTTCAATGAAGAGTTCTATCTCGATGCCGACGTGAAAATCGAAAGCATGAAGCGCATTACCACTGAATCGGGTGAGCCACGTGTCGAAATCCAGTTCATCAATAAACAAGGTGAATTAGAAACTAACGTCGTTGAATACGTACTAGCAGCAACAGGTCGTCGCCCTAACACTGACAAGCTTGGCTTAGAGAATACCTCTCTAGAGCTTGATGAACGTGGTGTGCCAATCGCAGACCACTACACGCTACAAACATCACTACCATCAATATTTATCGCTGGTGATGCGAGTAACCAACTGCCTCTACTGCATGAAGCAGCAGACCAAGCTCGTATTGCGGGTGACAATGCAGGTCGCTTCCCAGAGATTCGTGCAGGCCTACGCCGCTCTAAAATCTCGGCAGTATTCTCTGACCCGCAAATCGCGATGGTTGGTGAAACCTACAAAGAGATCACCACACGCTTAGGCACATGTGGCTGTTTCGCAACGGGTGAAGTGTCTTTCGAAAACCAAGGTCGTTCACGAGTGATGCTTCGCAACAAAGGTATTCTGCACGTATACGGCGAGCAAGGCACAGGCCGCTTCCTTGGTGCTGAGATGATGGGACCAAACGCAGAACACTTGGCTCACTTATTAGCATGGGCACACCAGAACAAGATGACGGTTTCTGAGATGCTAGACATGCCGTTCTACCACCCAGTAATCGAAGAGGGTGTACGAACTGCCCTACGTGACCTGAATGCGAAACTGCACCTAGGTCCAGAGATGGTGAAACACTGTCTGGATTGTGGCCCGGGCTGTTAATCTCAGACTAGCGCCAGTCAATTAGCAGTTAACAAACGTTAGATACTAAAAAGGAAAGCCATTGGCTTTCCTTTTTGTTTTTGGCAACGAGCAAACTATAGATTCCCGATTACGCTCCTTCGTCGCTAACGGGAATGACGTAACTTTTAACGCACATCTGAGCCGAAGCCAATCAGTGTGATGGTCGTTTTAAAAACGCATCTAAGCTGAAGCAGACCAAAGTGACGCATCAGCTAAACCAAAACTAAACTCGTCATTCCAGAACCGAGGGACGAGGTATCTGGAATTTCTTGAAGCCATTGCGTCACTAAAAGCTTTAAGCAATTACTTCTCAGCAGCAATCACAGAGATCTCAACAAGTAGCGCTTCGCGAGCCATGTCGCCTGTCACACATGCGCGAGCTGGAGCGTGACCTTCTGGTACCCATGCATCCCACACTGCATTCATTTCTTGGAAGTCTTTCATGTCTTTCAAGTAAATCGTTGCTGACAGCATGTGCTCTTTGTCGCTGCCTGCTTGCTCAAGTAGCGCTTCTACTTTATCTAACATGGTTTGAGTTTGTTCAGTGATGTCTTTAGTTGCATCAGCACAAACTTGGCCACATAGGTAGATAGTACCGTTGTGTTTAACAATACGGCTCATACGTTGCTTGGTTTCTTGGCGCTCAATCATCGACTTTCTCTCTCTGTGTCACCGTGATCCAATATCTTGTGACGTGTTATTATCAGGGCAACAAGCATAACGCGAATCAAACCCAAGATGACATGCATTCATTGCAATAAAAGTGAAAAAATCCGTAACAAGCTCGGTCGCTGCCAGCGTTGCATGAATCAGCTGATGGTGTTGTCGATTTTGAGTTGGGGAGTATGGTGGCTGTTTTTCAGAGAAGACCCAAAAACCATCAATGCCATCGCTTTGATGATGGCCGCTTTCGCATTCAGTGGCTTGTTGTCGTTGCATTGGATAATGAAGTTTGTCGTGCTGCCTTTAAGGAACAAAAAGCGTTAACAGAGAGACTTTGCTCGATAAGCGATAAAGGCTAGATGTCCAATTAAATGACTCGCCTTAGCAAGCCGTCATCATTTCCCAAACAGCAGATAGAAAAAAGCCCCAGAACCAATCGATTCTAGGGCTTTCTTAGAAAATTCTAAGAAAAAGCAGTGGTACTTTAATAGACCGGGCTTTTCTTAGTTTGTTCCCAAAAAAGATCATATTTTTGATCTTTTTTTTAGGAGCTATAAAATCAATGCCTTATGCAACATTAACCTTAGCAATTATCTGCTCTACCAAGTTCACTTCCAATGCCACTTCATCACACGCATGTTGACGAGGACACTGGTCACAATCTTTCAGTACCTTCTCAGGCAGCAGAGATTTCGATGTTGGTAAGAAATCATGCTTCATAAAGAACTCTGGAGTACGAGTCAGCACAAACACCTTCTTGATGGCCATTTGTCGCGCTTTCTCAACCAAGTGCTGCACAATTGCGGTACCCTGCCCTTGACCTTGCCAGCCAGCTTCGACACCCAGTGAACGGATTTCCGCTAGGCCAGAGTCATACACATAGAGTGATGCACAACCTGTCACCTCACCATGATGCTCTGCGACCGCAAACGAGCCAATATCACGCACCAGTTCATTACGAGAACGAGGTAGGTTTTCACCCATGTTCGCCCAGTAAGCGACCATACCTTCCAACGCTTCAATATCGGTCAGACGAGCAGGACGAACCTTGACGATGGACGTATCACGCTGTGATAAACGTTTCTCAGCTTGGTCAACCGCGTAAGCCACTTGCTGTGGAGATACACCGCCTAGCGCGCTACGTTTTTCAAGACACGATTCAATGGTCAGGATGTCATACACATCTTCCTCAATCACCTCAGAGAACTCTTTCATCTCTGCGATGGTTAATTCTTCTAATGCACAGCCTTTAGCAATCGCCGCCACTACCGTCACACCAACAATATGGTGAGCTTCACGGAAAGGAATCCCTTTCGCTACTAGGTAATCAGCCAATTCAGTTGAGTTCGCGTAGCCTTGTTTCGCGGCTTCAAGTGTACGTTCGCCGTTCACTTTAATGCCGTCAAAACAGAGTGCTGCCATTTCCATACAATCATTCCAAGTATCTAAAGCGTCGAACAGACCTTCTTTATCTTCTTGCATGTCTTTGTTGTACGCCAAAGGCAGAGCTTTTACTGTCATCATCATTGCCGCTAATGAACCGTAAACACGGCCAGTTTTGCCACGGATAAGCTCTAGCGCATCTGGGTTTTTCTTTTGTGGCATCAGAGATGAACCTGACGTCACGGTATCCGCTAACTCGATGAAGTTTGATTCACCTGAGTTGTAGAAAATCATATCTTCTGCAAGACGCGAAAGGTGAAGCATAGAGATAGAAGCAATCGACATTAGCTCCATCACATGGTCGCGGTCAGAAACTGAATCTAGAGAGTTGCGCGTTGCACGACGGAAACCTAAGTTGTGAGCTAACTCTTCACGGTCCATCGGGTAAGCTGTTCCAGCAAGGGCACCAGAACCCAGCGGACATGTGTCTAGACGCTTAATCGCATCATTCAAACGTGAATAATCACGCTCAAGCATTTCAACGTAAGCCAAGCACCAGTGAGCAAAAGTTACCGGCTGAGCACGTTGTAAGTGAGTGTAGCCAGGAAGCACGGTTTCTTGATGCTGAGAAGCCACATTCACCATTTGGCTTTGCAGGCGATCCAATGCTAGTAGCAGTTGATTACCTTGCTGACGACACCATAATTTCAGGTCGGTCGCCACTTGGTCATTACGAGAACGGCCAGTATGAAGTTTTTTGCCCAAGTCACCGACTTTGCCGATAAGTTGCTGCTCAACCCAGCTGTGAATATCTTCTGCATCAGAACGTAGAATCTGTTCAGGATCTTCCATCACCTCAAGTTTTAGCTCATTCAGCGCTAACTCAAGCTTCTGTTGCTCTTCTTCTGTTAATACGTTGACCGACAGTAGAGCTTTAGACCAGGCAATTGAGCCCACAATGTCTTGCTCAGCCAATCGGTAATCAAAACGAAGAGAATCGTTAAAATCTTTGAACCGGGTGTCTGCTGCTTGGGTAAATCTACCGCCCCATAATGCCATTGTGTATCTCCTAATTGCACAGTGCTCACTGTTTTTGCAAATGATAATTCTGATTAAGATTCAGTATTTTTCTGATGGTTTAAACTTACGGCAATTCAAAATGAAAATAAAGTATTAATTCATTATTTTCACATATTTATTCATCACTAGTTCAATCCATTGATTATTTTTAGCGTGGAGCGCGAATTATATGCCATCCGATAGGAAAAACCGAAGCTGATTTATTAGGCAAATAGAAAGTAAAAAGCCCACTCACTAATCAATAGTGAATGGGCTTTGCATAAAAATGTCTGTTTACTGGCCTTCAACCTTTCGCTAAAGACTAGCTCACTAACTCATTGTTAGGATTACTTTTGGCTATTCAGAGCACGGATACGGCTTGATAGCGAGTAAAGACGAATGAAGCCTTCAGCATGACTTTGGTCGTAAACTTCATCTTCACCAAAGGTTGCAAACTCTTCTGAGTACAGGCTGTTGTCAGAACGCTTCTGAGTCACCGTTGCATGGCCTTTGTAAAGTTTGATAACCACTTCACCATTCACGTCTTGTGCAAGCTCTTCTGTCGCAGCAAGAATTGACTTACATAGCGGAGTGAACCAACGACCATCGTATACAAGGTGAGAAGCCTTAACACCTAGCTCTTCACGGAATTCAAATGCTGCTTTATCAAGAACCAGTTGCTCTACTGCACGCAGTGCTTCCATCATGATTGTGCCACCCGGAGTTTCGTAACAACCACGAGACTTCATGCCAACAAGACGGTTTTCTACGATATCGATACGACCAACACCGTGCTTAGCACCCTTCTCGTTTAGGTAAACCAGTGCGTTGTATGGCGTCATTGTTTCGCCATCAACCGCAACCACTTCGCCTTTTTCAACTTTAAGCGTCACAGTTTCAGATTCGTTTGGCGCTTGCTCTGGGTCTACAGTCCAAGCCCAGCAATCTTCGTTAGGTGCATTCCATGTGTTTTCTAGAACGCCACCTTCTGTTGAGATGTGCCATGCGTTTGCATCACGCGAGTAAATCTTAGTAAGAGAAGCCGTACAAGGGATGTTACGCTCAGCTAGGTAATCTAGGCACTCTTCACGACTCACTAGATCCCATTCACGCCATGGTGCAATTACGTGTAGGTCTGGTGCTAGTGCAGCAAATGCGCCTTCAAAACGAACTTGGTCATTACCTTTACCAGTACAGCCGTGACACAGTGCGTCTGCACCTACTTTACGTGCGACTTCAACCTGTGCTTTCGCGATGATTGGACGCGCCATCGACGTACCTAGTAGGTATTTACCTTCGTAGTAAGCGCCCGTTTTCAGCGTTGGGTAGATGTAGTCAGCAACCATCTCTTCTTTAAGGTCTGCGATGTAACACTCAGATGCACCAGAAGCTTTTGCTTTCTCTTCGATACCAATCAACTCTTCGTCGCCTTGACCAACATCCGCAACAAACGCAACCACTTCACAGTCATAGTTCTCTTTCAACCATGGAATGATTACTGATGTGTCTAGACCGCCAGAGTAGGCTACTACAACTTTCTTTACGTTAACTTTGCTCATTTTCTTTCTCCTAGTTTCCATACTGCACATGGCGGTCAGCGTTGGAAATGACTTCATAATTATATGTTTATTTAATTTGTCTAAATTCTTTAAGTAGTGACTCGTTGTGAAACCTACTGAGGTAAAAACTGTGTTCCTATGCTTTTACCTGAAAACAGTTGTGTTAGCTTTTCTGGGTATCGCCAAGTGGCAACTTCGATTGGTCGTCCAAGGTCGTTAGCGGCTTCTAGTGCGGCTTGAACCTTAACGATCATGCCGTCGGTAATCACTTTGCCTGTAATAAGGTCATCAGCTTGTTGTTGATTAAGGCTTGGAATGAGGTGACCTTTGCCATCCAACACACCACTTACATCAGAAAGCAGTACCAGTTCAGCATCAAGTGCGCCTGCAACGGCAACCGCAGCTTGGTCGGCATTGACGTTCATCAGTTGGCCTTGCTCAGTCAGACCAATCGAGCTAATGATAGGCAGTGCGCCCGCATTAAGAATCGCTTGCAGAACGGTTGAGTCGCCCGGCTCCGCTTTTCCTACCGCCCCCAGTTCAGGGTTCAGTTCGCTCACTTTGCATAAACCACCGTCTGCTAGGCTTAAACCAACGGCATTGATACCGTCTTTAATCGCCTGACCTTGAAGTAATTTATTCGCCGTGCCCGCTAATGCACCAGCGATCACTGGGATCTGCTCATAAGGAGTAACACGTAGCCCTTCTTTCTTAACGGTTTCGAGGTTCAACTTATTCATCAAATCATCAACAAGGTAACCGCCACCGTGAACAATCACGATTGGTCGTTGTGCCTGTTGTTGGTAAGCAGAGATAGCACCAAATAACTTGCTAAGTGTTTCACCACAAGATAGCGCAGCGCCACCTAACTTTATGATTAATGGTTGATTATTAAGGCTCATATCTAGATTTCCTTACACTAACGCAGTTAATGGCGCAAAACCATAACGTAAATTCAAACACTGCATCGCTTGGCTAGATGCACCCTTTAATAAGTTATCAATCGCTGAAACAACGATGATGTGATGACCTTGAACCTTCCAACCTAAGTCGCAGAAAGGCGTCTGCTCTACATCTTGAATTCTTGGCAATGTCTCTTCGAGTAATCTCACCGCAGGTTTACCTTGGTAAGCTTGCTCGAAGGCATCTTGTATCTGTTGTTCTGTCACGCCTTCAGCCAATTTCATGGTAATGGTTGCCAAAATGCCACGCTTAAAGTTGCCGAGGTGCGGGGTAAAAATCACATCACATCCTAAATGTGCAGCCATTTCAGGTTGATGACGGTGATTGAATACACCATAAGCTTGCAAGCTCACTTCGCAGAAGCTGTTGACCATCGTCGCCTTGCGGCCTGCACCAGTCACACCGCTGGTTGCGTTAATCACTGGCCATTGGTTTTCATCCAGTAACTTGGCTTCAACCAAAGGCTTAATCGCCAGTTGTGATGCGGTTGGGTAACAACCCGCGACAGCGACAAGCTGAGCTTCTTTAATTTCTTGTTCGTTCCACTCAGCTAAACCGTAAGCCGCTTTGTCTAGCCATTGTTCGTGTTGATGTTCAAAACCGTAAAACTCTTGATAGAAGTTTTCGCCTTTAACTCTGAATGCACCCGATAGGTCGAAGACTTGGCAATCGTTCTCTAGAAAAATTGGCGCTAGGTCGTGACTAACCTCGTGTGCCGTTGCTAAGAAAATCACATCAGATTGTTTAGCTACTTCTTCCGGATTTGTTAAAGGTTGTACTGGCATATCAATCAAGCCAGCTAACTTACCGTGCAGTGCCGCAATAGGTTTACCTGCGTCTACACTATTGGCTGAGACATATAAACCTGATAGCGTGAGCTCAGGGTGTCTGTTTATCATTAGAGCCAGTTCTGCTCCTGTGTAGCCGCTTGCGCCAATGATCGTGGTTTTCAACATCTCAACACATCCATTTTTGAGGTAAGTTACATTTCAAATTTGACTATTCATACTTAATTTTTAGCTTTATTTGATTTCTTATGCATTAAATATGATTTAATATGTGTTTTACCGACTTATGGTTTTCCTGTCAATAGTAGAAGTGAAGTTATTATGCAATTACCGAGTTTTCTTGAGGTCTACAAAGGCCTAATTTCCACAGACTCTATTAGCTCGACCGATCCAAGCTGGGATCATGGCAACGAGAAAGTGATCGAAAAAATGGCTCAATGGTTTAAAGACGTAGGCTTTAGCGTTGAAGTCGTGGAAGTCGAACCCGGCAAGCATAATATGGTCGCTAAGATGGGATCGGGCGAAGGTGGCTTGCTACTCGCAGGACACAGCGACACAGTGCCATTTGATGAAGGACGTTGGAACTTCGACCCTCACGCACTAACAGAACACAACAATCGCTTCTATGGATTAGGCACAGCCGATATGAAAGGCTTTTTCGCTTTCGTTTATGAAGCGGCAAAGAAGATGGATTGGAGCAAACAGACCAAGCCGCTATATGTATTGGCAACCTGTGACGAAGAGACCACCATGCTGGGTGCGCGTCATTTCACTGAAAATGCACCGTTTAAACCGGATTACTGCATTATTGGTGAGCCAACCAGCCTTGTGCCGATTCGTGGCCATAAAGGCCATGTTGCTAACGCTGTGCGAGTAACGGGTAAATCAGGTCACTCTTCTGATCCTGCATTAGGTGTCAACGCCATCGAGATCATGCATGAAGTGTTGTTCGCTTTAATGCAACTGCGTGACAAGCTAGTCAAAGAGTATCACCACCCGGGTTTCGCAATTCCAAGCCCCACTCTAAACCTTGGCCATATCCACGGTGGCGACAGTGCCAACCGTATCTGTGGTTGCTGTGAGCTGCACTATGATGTGCGTCCTTTGCCAGGTATCAGCCTAGATGGCTTGGATAACATGCTGCGCAGCGCACTCAAAGAAGTAGAAGCAAAATGGCCGGGCAGAATTGAGATTACGCCACTGCACGAACCTATCCCGGGTTACGAGTGCCAACATGACCATCCATTTATCGGTGGCATGGAATCAGTTTGCGAAACTGAATCACAAACCGTCAACTACTGCACTGAGGCACCTTTCCTTCAAGAACTTTGCCCAACCTTAGTGCTGGGTCCAGGCTCAATCGACCAAGCTCACCAACCAGATGAGTTCCTAAGCTTCGATTTTATCGATCCAACGATTGATGTTCTGAGTAAGTCGATCCGCAAATATTGTTTCTAGTTATTACTTTTCTTCCAATATTTTCGTATAAAAGCTACCCGAAAAGGTGGCTTTTATTCTGTTATCCCAGCCACAGCCTGATCTTGTAATTAAATTTCACTTTAATTCCGAACTATTGGGGAAATTGACTTCTCCCGAATTTCGAAAACTAATAATTGCAAACTTAGAATGCTTTATTTGACTAGATACAGCACTTTTCGCTAGATTGTGTACTTAACAAGGAACAATGGATGTAATTTTTTTACGAGGCAGGATGACAATGAACGAGAAATACGCCGCTCTCAAGAGTAACGTAAGCATGCTGGGACGCTTGCTAGGTAACACAATCCAAGATGCACATGGTGACGTTATCTTAGAGAAAGTGGAGACTATCCGTAAACTTTCCAAATCCGCCCGCGCAGGCAACAAAGCTGACCGTGACAGCCTAGTTGAAGAAATCAAAAACCTGCCGAACGAACAACTCACTCCTGTTGCTCGTGCATTTAACCAATTTCTCAACCTCACCAACATGGCAGAGCAGTACCACACCATCTCTCGCCACTGTGAGGAGCATGTTTGTGAACCAGACGTGCTGCAATCTCTATTTTCCAAATTAAACCAGAATGACATCAGCAAGCTAGACGCGGCTCAAGCCGTTCGCGACCTGAACATTGAACTCGTTCTGACTGCACACCCAACAGAAATCACTCGTCGCACCATGATCAACAAGCTAGTTAAGATCAACGAGTGTCTGTCTAAATTAGAATTAAGCGACCTATCACACAAAGAGCGCGTGAAAACCGAACGCCGCCTAGAGCAACTGATCGCTCAAGGATGGCACTCAGATGTGATTCGTCAACAACGCCCAACGCCACTTGATGAAGCTAAGTGGGGCTTTGCGGTTGTAGAAAACTCTCTATGGGAAGCCGTTCCTGACTTCCTACGTGAAATGGATGGCCGACTAAAAGGTTATCTTGGTGAAGGCCTGCCGATCGATGCACGCCCAGTACACTTCTCATCTTGGATGGGCGGTGACCGCGATGGCAACCCATTCGTAACGCACACCATCACTAAGGAAGTTCTGCGCCTATCTCGTTGGAAAGCTGCCGATCTTTACTTAGGCGACGTAAACGAGCTGATTACCGAACTGTCGATGACTAAGTGTAATGATGCCGTTCGTGAGCTAGCAGGTGATGAACACGAAGCTTACCGTGCAATCCTGAAGAACCTACGCACTCTACTGAACAACACGCTAGAAGTGCTGGATGCAAAATTGCATGACACAGAGGTTCCGAAGAAAGAAACACTACAGAACATCGAGCAACTTTGGACACCGCTTTACGCATGTTACCAATCGCTGCACGAATGTGGCATGGGCGTAATCGCAGACGGTTCTCTGCTTGATACTCTGCGCCGCCTAAAAGCGTTCGGTGTACACCTAGTTCGTCTCGATGTTCGTCAAGAAAGTACTCGTCACTCAGATGTACTGTCTGAACTGACTCGCTACCTAGGCATTGGCGACTACGACCAATGGAACGAGCAAGACAAGATTGCTTTCTTAACCAATGAATTAAGCTCTAAGCGTCCGCTTCTTCCTCGCGATTGGGAGCCATCTGAACAGGTTAAAGAGGTTTTAGACACCTGCAAGGTTATTGCTGCTCAACCTCGTGAAGCCTTCGGTGCTTACGTAATTTCTATGGCTCGTACTGCATCGGATGTACTGGCTGTTCACTTACTACTGCAAGAATGTGGCTGCCCATACCGCATGGACGTATGTCCGCTGTTCGAAACGCTAGACGACTTGAACAACTCAGAAGCAGTAATGAAACAGCTAATGAGCATCGACTTGTACCGTGGCTTTATCCAGAACCACCAAATGGTGATGATCGGATACTCTGACTCAGCGAAAGATGCGGGCGTAATGTCTGCAGGTTGGGCTCAATATGATGCAATGGACAAACTGGTTAAGGTTTGTGATGAAGAAGGCATTGAACTGACTCTATTCCACGGTCGTGGCGGTACGGTTGGTCGTGGTGGTGCTCCGGCGCACGCTGCTCTTCTTTCTCAGCCACCTAAGAGCTTGAAAGGCGGTTTACGTGTAACAGAGCAAGGCGAAATGATCCGCTTTAAACTTGGCTTACCAGACGTTGCTGTAAACAGCTTCAACCTTTACGCAAGCGCGATTCTAGAGGCGAACCTTCTGCCGCCACCTGAGCCAAAACAAGAGTGGCGCGACCTAATGGAAGTGCTATCTCAAGTATCTTGTGAGGCTTACCGCAACGTGGTTCGTGGCGAAGAGAAATTCGTACCTTACTTCCGTCAAGCGACACCTGAACTGGAGCTAGGTAAACTGCCTCTTGGCTCTCGCCCTGCGAAACGTAACCCGAACGGCGGCGTAGAAAGCCTACGTGCGATTCCATGGATCTTCTCTTGGAGCCAAAACCGTTTGGTACTGCCTGCATGGTTAGGCGCTGGTGAAGCGATTCAGTACTCTGTAGATCAAGGCCATCAAGCCCTGCTCGAAGAGATGTGTCGCGAGTGGCCGTTCTTCTCTACCCGTCTCGGTATGTTGGAAATGGTGTACTCGAAGTGCAACATGGAAATTGCGAAGTACTACGACCAGCGTCTTGTTGACGAAGAGCTATTACCTCTGGGTGAGTTACTGCGTGAACAGCTACAAAAAGACATCAAAGCGGTACTGAATGTAGAAAATAATGAGAACTTGATGCAGAGCGACCCTTGGGGGCTTGAGTCAATTCGCCTACGTAACATCTACGTTGAGCCACTAAACATGCTTCAAGCAGAACTGCTTTACCGTACTCGTAAGTGTGAAACACCACCAGCAGAGCTAGAAGAAGCGCTAATGGTGACGATTGCAGGCATTGCAGCAGGTATGCGAAACACTGGTTAATTAGTGATTCCTACTATAACCTGATCAGCATTTATATCTAAAAAAAGAACAAAAGGTCGCCACGTGCGACCTTTTTATTTTGCAAAATAACCACTAGTGAGTGTTTTGCCAGTTTTTTGGGTTATTTTGTCCATGTATTCTACTTTATGCTTATTATTTAGATATACTACTGCTCCGCTGCGGAAACACTCCAAAAAAATAATCTGCAGCAACTTGACCAATAAACTGGTCAACCTAGGTGATAAACGGCTTTGTAAGGTGACATAACCAACCGATGAGTTGGTGCTACTTAGACATAACCAATATAACGTGCCATTAGAAGCACACTTGTTGTTTAAGTATTTGTTTACTGTTTACCATTTGGATTTCAGACATGTCATTACCACACGTAATTCTAACCGTTTTAAGTACACGCGATGCTACTGGTTACGATATCACAAAAGAATTCTCCGCAAGCATTGGTTACTTCTGGAAAGCTAGCCATCAACAAGTTTACCGCGAGCTAAATAAAATGGCTCAGAACGACCAGGTAACTTGCGTGCTTGAGCCTCAAGAAGGCAAACCTGATCGTAAAGTTTACTCTATCACTGATGCTGGCCGTGGCGCGCTAGGTGAATGGTTTGAACAACCAACTGCACACCCAACCGTTCGTGACGAGTTCTCAGCTAAGCTAATGGCTTGTGCTGTACAACCTTCTGACGCTTACCGTTTACAACTTGCTGAGCTAGTAGAAGAGTCTCGCAAACTGGTTTCTCACTACAAAGAAATCGAAGCAGCTTACTACGCAACGCCATCGACACTAGACAAGCAAGCACGCCTTGAGCGTCTAACACTTCGTCGTAACCTACTTATCCGTGAAGCATGGATTGTATGGGCTGAAGAAGTACTGCTTGAACTTGGCGCTCTAGCTTAAGTTAAGCTAGAAAAGCAAAAGGCTTGAACTCTATGAGTCCAAGCCTTTTTTGTATCTATAGGATTTGAAATGTTACTGCCAGAGGCTTTTTACAAGTGCTTAGGCTTTACTTCTTAGACTTTTCTTACAGCGCAGCGACTTGCGGACGAACACCTAGCGTATGGCAAAGTGCATAAGTCATTTCTGCACGGTTTAGCGTGTAGAAGTGGAAATCTTTCACACCTTCACGGCTCAGTGTACGAACCATATCAATTGCTTGGCTAGCACCAACAAGCTGACGAGTCGTTGGATCATCATCCAAACCTTCAAACTGCTTCGCCATCCAGCCCGGTACTTTTACGTTGTTCATCGCAGCAAAGCGAGATGCTTGCTTGAAGTTAGAAACCGGTAAGATGCCCGGAACAATCTCCACATCCACACCTGCCGCTACACAACGGTCACGAAAACGTAGGTAGCTTTCTACATCGAAGAAGAACTGAGTGATTGCACGGTTAGCACCCGCATCCACTTTACGCTTTAGGTTAATAAGATCAGATTGAGCGCTTTTTGCTTCAGGGTGAACCTCAGGGAATGCCGCTACTGAGATATCAAAATCGTGGCGAGATTTAAGTAGTTCAACTAAATCAGATGCGTACATCTCTGGCGCGCCGCCGCCTGCTGGAATGTCACCACGCAGCGCAACAATACTCTCGATACCATTTGCCCAGTAATCGTCAGCGATTTGAATCAGCTCTTCGCGGCTCGCATCAATACACGTTAAGTGAGGTGCCGCCACTAGGCCAGTTTGGTTTTTAATTTCTTTAATGATTGAGTGGGTACGGTCACGTTCACCCGAGTTTGCACCGTAAGTTACCGATACAAATTTTGGTTGAAGTGTTTTAAGACGGTGAACAGAATTCCACAGGGTCTCTTCCATCTTCTCACTGCTCGGTGGAAAAAACTCAAATGACACATTGATGTTGTCAGAAAGCTCAGCGATATTCTGATTTAAAGCGTCGATATGACTAGCGTGTGTGTATCCCATCTTACTCTCCCTGTGGCAAAAGCAACCACTAAAAACTCAAATCCTTAAACGACGTTTAGACGTCTATATGTCTGTAGAATGTATTGAATACGATTTAATGTCAACAGATCCATTATGAATTTTTCTCAAGTAGATCGTGAGTAAAACTCAAGTCGTTAAATGGGTCGCAAAGCAGAAATAATGTAGAAAAAAGGCTGAAAAACACATCGTGCTTTCAGCCTTATTTATCTTAGTGAATAGTATGCTATTTACGCATTAAAACAATTGATCTGAGTATTAAACCAACCGATCTGAGTATCAGAACAGGCTAGACATTCTGTTTAGGTCAGATTGAATTGCACCCGCTGTGACTTCACGTCCTGCACCCGGGCCACGGATAACCAATGGATTATCTTTGTACCATTTGCTCTCAATCGCAAAGATGTTGTCGCAAGGCAGCAAGTTTGCCAGAGCATGTTCTTTAGACAGTGCCTCAACGCCTACGGTTGCCTTACCGTTCTTCTCCAAACGCGCTACGTAACGCAGAACTTTCTGTTGAGAGTGCGCTTTCTCTAAGCGCTCAGCCAGCTCTTCGCTTAGAACAGAAGCTTTGTCGAAGAAGTCATCCACTGATAGATCTTGCAGCTCTTCAGGTACGAGCGATTCCACTTTTACGTTTTCAGGTTCGATATCCAAACCCGATTCACGCGCCAGAATCACCAGCTTACGCATCACGTCTGAGCCATCTAGGTCAGCACGCGGGTCCGGTTCAGTCAGCCCTTGTTGCCACGCTAAGTCGACCAACTCGCTGAATGGTACCGTGCCATCAAACTGTTGGAACAACCAAGACAGCGTGCCTGAGAAAATACCTGACAACGCAATAATGTCATCGCCGCTTTCTCGAAGGTCTCGTACTGTGTGGTTAATCGGTAAGCCTGCACCCACTGTCGCGTTGTACAACCAATGACGGCTGATCTTAGCGAAAGCATCTTGTACTTGATGGTAATACTCGCTCGATGCAGAACCAGCCACCTTGTTAGCCGAGATCAGGTGGATACCTTGTTGTGCAATTTGCAGGTACTTTGCTGCAAGCACAGGGCTTGCGGTCACATCCAGAACCACTGCTTCGTCATAACCTTGTATAGAGCCCAAACGCTCTAACCAGTCGTTACCATTGTTGGCAATCGCTTCATCGTCAAAGCGCTTGCTCACTGAGGTCGCATCAACGCCTTGATCGTCGAACCAATAGGTTTGACTATCAACCACGGCAACCAATTCAAAGTTCATTCCACGGCGCTTTTCAAGTTCCGCTTTTTGTTCAGCAAACAGACTTAACCAACTTGAACCAATGTTGCCCTTACCACACAAGGCAATCGCAACACGCTTCTGCGCTTGGAACAGTTGAGAGTGAATGCCTTTCACTAGGCTTGATGTTTCACTCTTACGAATCACAGCCACCAAGCTTAAGCCAGAGTTCGCTTCTGAGATGAACTCAACCGGCGAGCTCTTAAGCTGCTGGTAGAAGCCGTAGCAATGATTCGGGTTCTTAGTCACACCTGCACCCACTGCAGCAATCAGAGAGAAACCTTCTTTTAGCTTAATTTCCGCTTCAATCGCATGATCTTGGAGATATTCTAATGCACCACCAGCGATCTCTTCCGTATAGGCAAGACGCAAGCAGTGTTGATCCGGTTCAAGCTCATAAGCAAGCGGCTCAAGTTGAGCACGCTTAAGCCCTTCAAGCACTTCACTCTCTAGACGGTCGAAATCATGGCCGTGACCAAAGGTCAGCTGCACGATAAGCACTTCATCCAGAGAGGTAATGATTTTTGCGCCACGACCCGATGCCAGTACACGCTCGATCTGTGTAGAGCCCGCCTCCGGCTGATAGCTGCAGCGTAAGCTGAGATCCATAGCACTTTGAGCCACAGGCTGTAGCGTTCGGCTGTGAAGCACTGGAGCGGCAAGACGAGCCAATTCGCTGGCTTCATCAAGGCGAAGTAGAGGCAATAGACACGCATCTGAAACCAGACGAGGGTCAGCGCTGTAAACGCCTGCCACATCACTCCAAATCGTCACGCGTTCAACTTCAGCCAAAGCACCAATCACGGTTGCTGAGTAATCCGAACCGTTACGGCCAAGCAATACCGTTTCACCCTCGCAGTTCTGAGCCATAAAGCCCGTAATCACCACGCGGCAATGTGCATGCTGCGCCAAGGCTTCTTTGATCAGAGGGTAAGAACGTGCGCGGTCGACTTCAGGCTGAGCGCCCACTTCTGCACGTAAAAAAGCACGCGCATCTTGAGCAACGGCTTGTAAATCATGCTGGCACAACAAAGCCGCGAGTATACGTGAAGACCAAACCTCACCGTGTCCAAGCACTTTTGCTTTTTGTGCTTCGCTCAAGGGAGCCGTTAGCTCACCCAAAGCGGTAAATTCTTGTTGAATGGTTGAAGTAAGTTGTGCGGCTGATTCACCCTCAAGCAGTGCTTCAATCAGATCGAGTTGGAACTGACGAAGTGCTTGTAGGCATTCATGGGCAATACGACCATCTTTGTCGAGCGCTTCAACAAATTCAATCAAACGGTTAGTTGTTTTGCCTGCTGCCGATACCACCACCAAATCAGATGCTGATGAGTATTCTCTAAGAATGTTGACCACGCGTTGGTAACATTCAGGATTCGCTAAACTGCTGCCACCAAATTTATGTAGCTGGCGAAAGGTTGCCATTATTAACCCTCCCCTTCAGCGATAAAGCGCTGTGTTCTTTCAAACGCTTGCTTGAGGTCATCGATTAGGTCTTCTGCATCTTCAAGGCCAACAGATAGACGCAGTAGTTGCTGAGAAACACCCGCTTCTGCTAAGGCTTCTTCACCCATCGCGCGGTGAGTCATCGACGCAGGGTGACAAATCAGGCTTTCAACACCGCCCAATGATTCTGCCAAAGAAAACAGCTCTAACTTATCAACAAAGTATTTAAGCGCCTCGAATGAGCCCGCAAACTCAAAACTGAGCATGGAACCAAAGCCCGATTGCTGTTTCTTCGCGATATCATGACCCGGATGTTCAGGAAGGCTTGGGTGGTAAATAGTGCCAACAAGATCTTGTTGCTGCAGAGACGCTAGAATTTCACGTGAGCTTTCTTCGTGAACTCGCATACGCGCACCTAGCGTACGAATACCACGTAAAGTCATGTAGCTATCAAATGGTGTGCCGGTCGCACCAATACAGTTGCCCCACCATGCTAACTCTTCAGCGTGTTCTTCTGTCTTAGTGACCACAACGCCACCAATAACATCTGAGTGTCCATTGATGTACTTAGTGGTTGAGTGGATAACAAAATCAGCACCCAGCTCTAAAGGCTTTTGGAACACAGGTGTCAAAAACGTGTTGTCGACAGCAACCAGAGCACCAACCTCTTTCGCTTTACGGCAAGTTTCTGCAATATCAACCACGCGAACCAGTGGATTCGATGGGGTTTCAATTAAGATCAACTTTGGCTTAAGCGCGAGCGCCGCATCCAGCGCTGCTTGATCCGATTGATCAACGAACAGAACTTTGAAGTCACCTTTTAGCGAGCGAGTGTTAAACAGACGGTAAGTACCGCCGTAGCAATCGTGCGGTGCAATAATAAGATCATCGCCGCCTAAGAAAGCCGAAACCCATAAGTTAAGCGCCGAAGTACCACAGTTAGTCACAACCGCGCCTTTGCCTGATTCAAGCTCAAACAGTGCCGTCTCTAATAAACCGCGGTTTGGGTTACCAGAACGGGTGTAATCGTACTTTGGCACTTCACCAAAAGCGGGAAACCCATAGTTAGTCGAAAGATAAATGGGTGGGACAACGGCATGGTGTTGCGTGTCTGACTCGATACCAGTACGTACTGCGATAGTTGCTGGCTTCCGGCTGCTCATAGGTGCTTCCTTACAAGTTTTGCGTCTGAGAATCACAGCGGCTTGTCGGCATTTTGCGGCTGTGTTAGATATATGTTATTCACTTTACTTTCATAAACGTGAGACGTCAACACTTCTAGACGTCTATATGTCTTTGCTTATGGCAGTAAATCCCGCTAAAATCACCACTATTAATTTATTCTAACAACTAAAGTGATGAAGGTACGCAATGGCCGACTGGAATGGTGAATACATAAGCCCATATGCTGAGCATGGAAAGAAAAGCGAACAAGTAAAGAAAATTACAGTTTCTATCCCTCTAAAAGTGTTAAAGGTTCTTACTGACGAGCGTACTCGCCGCCAGATTAATAACCTACGCCATGCAACAAACAGTGAGCTACTGTGCGAAGCCTTTCTACATGCGTACACAGGCCAACCACTACCAACGGATGAAGACCTTCGTAAAGACCGCCCAGACGATATTCCTGCTGAAGTGAAAAAGCTGATGACAGAGATGGGTATCGAGTTCGAAGCGTTTGACGAAGAATAAAAACAACTCAGTCACTGCCTTCATTATTGATTCGCTCTAGCTGAACCTTATTTATCACATCGCGCATAGCTTTTTATGATTGCGCTGTGAATGATAGACATAAAAAAACCGACTCCAGATGAGTCGGTTTTTTATTATTCTTTTTGGCTCAATAGAGCAACAGCTATTAAGCCATATAGTTAGCAGGCATCTCGATACGAGCTACGCCAGATTCAACAGCCGCTTCCGCAACTGCTCGTGCTACGCGAGGAAGTAGACGTGGGTCCATTGGCTTAGGAATGATGTAACCCTTACCGAACTCCAGTGCAGTCTCGCCCGCAGCTGCTAGTACTTCAGCTGGAACTTCTTCTTTCGCCAGTTCACGAATCGCTTTAACCGCCGCTAGCTTCATTTCGTCATTAATTTCGCTCGCACGCACGTCTAGTGCACCACGGAAAATGAATGGGAAACAAAGTACGTTGTTTACTTGGTTAGGGTAATCACTGCGGCCTGTACCCATGATTAGGTCAGAACGAACTTCGTGTGCAAGCTCAGGCTTGATCTCTGGATCTGGGTTTGAACATGCAAACACAACAGGCTTATCAGCCATCAGCGTTAGTGCTTCAGCAGGCAGTAGATTCGGCCCCGATACACCCAAGAACAGGTCAGCGCCTTCGATAACATCTTCAAGCGTACGCTTATCAGTGTTATTTGCGAACAGCTCTTTGTATTCGTTTAGGTCATCACGACGAGTATGGATCACACCTTTACGGTCAAGCATGTAGATTTTTTCACGCTGAGCGCCACACTTAATCAGTAGTTCCATACAAGCAACCGCCGCTGCGCCAGCACCTAAACAAACGATCTTACACTCTTCAAGTTTCTTACCTTGAAGCTCGATCGCATTCAGCATACCCGCTGCCGTTACAATCGCTGTACCATGTTGGTCATCGTGGAATACCGGAACATCACAACGTTCAATCAGGCGACGTTCAATCTCAAAACAGTCTGGTGCTTTGATGTCTTCCAGGTTAATACCGCCGAATGTATCTGCGATATTCGCAACTGTATCAACGAACTCATCGATTGTGCGGTGTTTTACTTCAATATCGATAGAATCTAAACCAGCAAAACGCTTAAACAGGAGCGCTTTGCCTTCCATAACAGGTTTAGAAGCAATAGGGCCAAGGTTACCTAGGCCAAGAATCGCTGTACCGTTAGAGATAACTGCAACCATGTTGCCTTTACCTGTGTACTTATAAACGTTATCAACGTTCTGTGCGATCTCGCGAACAGGCTCAGCCACGCCTGGGCTGTATGCAAGTGCTAGGTCTTCTGCAGAGTTTGCAGGCTTCGTCAGTTCTACGGCAATTTTGCCTGGAATTGGGAACTCATGGTAATCAAGAGCTTGCTGACGGAATTGTTCTTGAGGCGATAACGATTTTTCAGATGATAACGCTTGAGAGGATTGAGCTTGGCTGCTGTCTTCAGACATAGGTGTAGGTTCCTAGGATATTATTATTTGGGGGATCTTGTTCATGTTAATGGATGTACTTCAAAGTTCCTAGGTGGTTGAAGCCTCTGTCTCATTAAAAAACGAGATTTCACTACTAATAAGACCAGTGAGCAGTTGAAATTACTATCGCTTGTTGAAGTTTCGTGCTGAATTTTGGTGAAGAGAGATACGCAAGGAATTGCCCTGAAATAGAATAGAGAGGCAACTTATCGTTGGGTGAGAGTGATGCTTGAATAGAAGTCAGTGCTTTCTCAAATTACAGGCAACAAAAAAGGACACCGAAGTGTCCTTTTTCATGTCTAAATAGCGAGAATTACTTCTTGCTAGAAAGAGCACCGAAACGCTTGTTGAAGCGATCAACACGGCCGCCAGTATCTACGATACGTTGCTTACCAGTGTAGAACGGGTGACATTTGTCACATACGTCTAGGTGGATTGATTCTTTTGCTAGCGTTGAGTTGAACTCAAATGTGTTGCCGCAAGAACAAGTTGCAGTAACTGCTTTGTATTCTGGGTGGATTCCAGCTTTCATGGGATAACCTCAAGTAGGCCGTGTCGCTATACGATTCTAAGCCGCACACCACACGTAGTTTAAAAAAGAAATAAAGACACCGCATCGACACAAAAGAGTGATGAAGCCATACCTTTAAGGCGCAGTATAGTAATGAATCTATAAAGCAGGATCAACCGATTTGATACATTTTTCACCAATTCTCTCTTTATTTCCTTTATCGGCCTGAGATTTCGGGCTGTCGTTGTCGGTATACGCTAACTCGCCACCTTCATCCAAACTGCTTCTCGAATTTAACCGCCTTATCCTTTAGACTGTTCGCTCTCGTCAACTCAGATAAAGCCGTCCCTTTATGCGTCCAATGATTGCCCGCGTGGCACTGCCTGTTCCACTCGACAAGCAGTTCGATTACAAGATTCCAAACCACCTATTTCCGATTATTGGTGGACGAGTCTCTGTGCCTTTTGGACGACAAACCTTAACCGGCATTGTCACGGCTCTGGTTAACGAATCTGAATTCGAGCTAGACAAGCTCAAACCAATAAAAGCGCTATTGGATAACCAACCTGTTTGGCCGGAATCTGTCTATTCACTATTAATGTGGTGCAGTCAGTTTTATCAGTACCCTCTTGGCGAAACCTTTGCTAACGCCCTTCCGAGCGCTCTAAGAAAAGGCAAAGCCGCCGACTTCGCGACGCTGGTTGAGTGGCAGTTAACGCCATCAGGCAAAGACCAACTGATGCAAGGTTTTGGTCGCGCGGTCAAGCAAGCCAAAGTGATGCACATGCTTGAACACGGCCCGGTTCCTCATCAAGAGTTCATTGATGAAGAAGTTGGCAGCGCCGTACTCAAAACGCTAGAAGAGAAAGGCTGGATTGAATCGGTAGAGAAAAAGCCGAAGCGCCAACCTTGGCCAGTTGAACTTGAGAATGACCAAGACAAACCTAAGCTCAATGCCGAACAAGCCATCGCGATTGCGACCGTAAATAGCCAAACCGACTTTGGTTGTTTCCTGTTAGAGGGCGTTACTGGCTCAGGTAAGACCGAGGTTTACCTGAATATGATTAAGCCGATTCTCGATCAAGGTAAACAAGCGTTAGTGCTCGTGCCCGAGATTGGTCTCACCCCTCAAACGATTAACCGCTTTAAGCGACGCTTTAATGTGCCTGTTGAGGTTATCCACTCAGGTTTAAACGATTCAGAACGCCTGAATGCGTGGTTATCGGCGCGCGATAAAATAGCAGGCATCGTGATTGGTACCCGTTCAGCTCTGTTCACGCCATTTGCTGACCTAGGTATTATCATTGTCGATGAAGAACACGACGCGTCTTATAAACAGCAAGATAGCCTGCGCTACCACGCTCGTGATGTGGCGATCATGCGTGCGCACAAAGCGCAGATCCCGGTTGTGTTAGGCTCTGCAACTCCAGCATTTGAAACACTGCACAACGCTCAAATAGGTAAATACAGTTATCTCACCCTCACTTCACGTGCGGGTGTCGCACTGCCGACCACCAATAAGGTGTTGGATGTTAAAGGTGAATATCTAGAAAGTGGCCTGTCTGCGTCGTTAATTGCAGAGATGCAAAGACACCTCAAAGCTGGCAACCAAGTGATGCTGTTCCTCAATCGTCGAGGGTTTTCTCCGGCATTAATGTGTCACGATTGTGGTTGGACGGCCGAGTGTAAACGTTGCGATGCTTACTACACCTATCACCAATACAGCAATGAGATGCGCTGCCACCACTGTGGTTCTCAGCAGCATATCGTGCACAATTGCCAAGGCTGTGGATCTGCAAACTTAGTGACAGTGGGTGTAGGGACCGAGCAGTTAGAAGCTCAACTTGGTCAACTATTCCCTGAATACAAAACCATTCGTATTGACCGCGACAGCACCCGCCGTAAAGGCAGCTTAGAAAGCGCACTCGAGTCGATTCGTAAGGGTGAATTCCAAATTCTTATCGGCACGCAGATGCTCGCTAAGGGTCACCATTTCCCTGACGTGACACTTGTGGCGTTATTAGATGTGGATGGCTCTTTATATAGCAGTGACTTCCGAGCGTCTGAACGTCTTGCCCAGCTATTCATCCAAGTCGCGGGACGAGCAGGACGAGCAAGCAAACCCGGTGAGGTGATCTTACAGACTCACCACCCAGAACATGGGTTGCTGCAAGCCTTGCTACACAAAGACTACAACCATTTTGCTCAGACGGCGCTGGCAGAACGTAAGCAGGCAATGTTACCGCCTTATACCTTTATGACACTGTTTAGAGCAGAAACCAATGACACACGCTTGGTGGAAGAGTTCTTGCGTCAGGTTCGTCACACATTGGAATCGCACCCGTTGTTTGATCAATATTGCATGGTGTTAGGACCAACTCCGGCTCCGCTGGCTAAGCGAGCGGGCAAATCGCGCTGGCAGTTAATCTTACAAACTCAGACCCGCTCGTTAATGCAGAAGCTATTAATGAGTGCCAAGCCGGCCATCAATATGTTACCCGCTGCGAAAAAAGTTCGCTGGTCACTCGATATTGAGCCGCAAGATTTGAGTTAAACCCACTTGGGTTAAAACTAATGATAAGTTTGTTCACAAATATTTCATATTTCTCGTGAGCAACTTCACACTAGTCATGTGATTTTTGTTAATCTAGCCGTAACTTTACACGGATTAAACGAATAAAATATTGCAATAAAAAAAGTGTTAGCAACACTTTCATAATATCTATTCGATTACATTTATTATTCACGCCTTAGATGCTTAGGCGGCAAAGGAACTTAAAAGAGGGTTTAATTTATGGCGACAATGAAGGATGTTGCCCAGCTAGCAGGCGTCTCAACAGCCACGGTATCACGTGCATTGATGAACCCTGAGAAAGTCTCAGTTTCAACTCGCAAACGAGTGGAAACAGCAGTACTTGAAGCTGGATACTCACCCAATACATTAGCTAGAAATTTACGTCGCAACGAATCAAAAACCATCATCACTATTGTTCCTGATATCTGTGACCCTTATTTCGCCGAGATCATTCGTGGTATCGAAGATGCCGCAGTAGAAAATGATTACCTTGTTCTGCTAGGTGATAGCGGCCAGCAAAAGAAGCGCGAGTCTTCGTTTGTTAACTTAGTTTTCACCAAACAAGCTGACGGTATGCTGCTGCTTGGTACTGACCATCCGTTTGATGTCAGCAAACCTGAACAAAAGAATTTACCGCCGATGGTGATGGCGTGTGAGTTTGCCCCTGAGCTTGAACTGCCTACGGTACACATCGATAACCTGACCTCTGCCTTTGAAGCGGTTAACTACCTAGCTCAGTTAGGTCATAAACGCATCGCTCAAATCTCAGGCCCAGTATCTGCAACGCTGTGTAAGTTCCGTCAACAAGGCTACCAACAAGCACTGCGCCGCGCTGGAGTCTCTATGAATCCAGCTTACAGTACGGTCGGTGACTTCACCTTTGAAGCGGGTGCTCAAGCGGTTCGTCAATTACTGGCACTTCCTGAACAACCTACAGCTATCTTCTGTCACAACGATGCGATGGCGATTGGTGCGATTCAAGAAACGAAGAAGCTGGGCTTGCGCGTTCCTCAAGACCTATCGATTGTCGGCTTCGATGACATCCAATTCGCTCAATACTGCGATCCACCGCTAACCACCATTTCTCAGCCTCGTTATGAGATTGGACGCCAAGCGATGTTGATGATGCTTGATCTATTAAAAGGCAACGATGTGCAAGCAGGTTCGCGTCTGCTTGAAGCTAAATTAGTGGTTCGAGGCAGTACAGCGCCACCTCGAATATAACCCTTAGAAATACCCTTATAAATCTGCGGCACATTTTGATGTGCCGCTTCCATTTCTGCACTATTATCCTCGCGCAATCTGGATTACCATGAGGGCAGAATCAGCAACTATTGAATTGTCTTGTGGCTAATAGAGATTATGTAAAGCGCGGTCGTGGCACGAAAAAACCGACCAAAAAACAAGCCCCTCGCCGTAAACCTTGGCGCAGTGGTCTTTTGGCGATCCTCCTTGCCGGTGGTTTTGGTTACGGACTTTACCTATTGAGTAATGATCCTGAGCCGCCTGCACCAACGCCTGTGGCAACCAAACCAAAACCAGCGAAAGTGATTCCGCCGCCTCCTGAAGAGAAGTGGGACTACGTTGAAACGCTGCCAAGCCGCGAGATTGAAGTAAAAGCCAAAGAGCAACAGATCTCTAAGATCCCTTACATCATGCAGTGTGGCGCTTACAAAACCTCGTCGCAGGCAGAAGCACGTAAGTTGGATATTGCCTTCCAAGGTATCTCAAGTGAGATCCGCAAGAAAGATGGCAGTAGCTGGTACCGTGTGGTTTTAGGGCCATACAAGTTGAAGCGTGACGCAGAACGCGATCGCCATAAGCTGCAACGAGCGAAAATTGAACCTTGCGCTATTTGGAAAGACGGGTCTTAATCAACTCAATATATAATAGGGGGAAGAGGATTCCCCCTATTGCTGTTTGAAAGCGTTCAATAGTTCATCGCACAAGCAATACCAGTATGTTAATCAAAAGAGTGCGTTTTAACGAAACTGAGGTACTTGTTCGTAGTACTCAAGCCCAAAGTCAGTCAGGTAGACCTGCTCCTTATTTATCTCGATGTAACCAAAAAAATCCAAGTGCGCTAAAACGTTAGGAAATGGACGTTTAAGAAAAACGTTGACCGAGTTTTTTAGATGTTCTGTTGAACACTCGCCCGCCTCCTGATACATCAGATGATGCAGTATAGACAGCTCATCCAGATCCATATCTCTATTAAAAAAACTGATATTGTCACTATTCATCACACTACTCCTTATGCAGTGAATACCACTGATTAGTGAACATCATTCCTTATAAATCAAACAAAAAGTGTTAACCATTTCACGTTAGAAATTTGTTTTGTCTTTTTTTATATTTATCACAAACTATTAACCCACCAACCCTTGCCACACATAGGCTCAACAGGTAATGGATGTTTGAAACAACTGGTAACATTTAGTTTTTTTGATATGACATACCATTAAAAGTGGCACTTGAATTCATGATAGTGGAGCCACATATAAGTAGTAACCATAAATAATAATCAAAAGAGGTCGACTCGTGACTACCATTGTATCTGTACGTCGTAATAATAAAGTCGTCATCGCGGGTGATGGACAAGTATCTCTGGGCAATACAGTAATGAAGGGCAACGCCCGTAAAGTACGTCGCCTATACAACAACAAAGTACTGGCCGGTTTTGCTGGCGGTACGGCTGATGCTTTCACGCTATTCGAAAAATTTGAAAGCAAGCTGCAAATGCACCAAGGCCATCTCACCAAAGCGGCAGTTGAGCTAGCGAAGGATTGGCGTAGCGACCGTGCTCTACGTAAGTTAGAAGCACTGTTAGCAGTAGCGGATGAGACCGCTTCACTGATCATCACAGGTAACGGTGACGTAGTTCAACCTGAGAACGACCTGATTGCGATCGGTTCGGGCGGAAACTTCGCTCAAGCAGCCGCTACTGCACTATTAGAAAATACTGATTTAGATGCGCGTGAAATCGCAGAAAAGTCGCTGAACATTGCAGGCGACATCTGTGTCTTCACCAACCATCACCACACTATTGAAGAACTAGAAAGCACCGTTGAGCTGCCAAAGCCAGAGTAACGACCGCTTCCATCAATAACGTTGTATTCAACAGTGATTAAAGAATTAAGGAAAAACCATGTCTGAGATGACTCCTCGCGAAATTGTTCACGAACTCAATCGCCACATTATCGGCCAAGACAACGCTAAGCGCTCAGTGGCTATCGCTCTTCGTAACCGCTGGCGCCGTATGCAGCTTGAAGAAAGCCTACGTGTTGAAGTATCGCCAAAAAACATCCTGATGATTGGCCCAACGGGTGTAGGTAAAACTGAAATCGCTCGCCGCCTAGCGAAATTAGCAAACGCGCCTTTCATCAAGGTAGAAGCGACTAAGTTCACCGAAGTGGGTTACGTTGGTAAAGAAGTTGAAACCATCATCCGTGATCTAACGGACGTTGCGATCAAGATGACGCACCAACAAGCGATGGAAAAAGTACAATACCGCGCTGAAGAACAAGCTGAAGAACGCATTCTTGATGCCCTTCTACCACCAGCGCGTGATGCTTGGGGTCAGAACGAGCAATCAACTGAAGACACAACCTCTTCAAACACTCGTCAGATTTTCCGCAAGAAACTGCGTGAAGGTAAGCTAGATGACAAAGAGATTGAAGTTGATGTAGCCGCACCGCAAATGGGCGTTGAAATCATGTCACCTCCAGGCATGGAAGAGATGACAAACCAGCTGCAAGGCATGTTCCAAAACCTAGCGGGCGACACCAAGAAAAAGCGTAAGATGAAAATCAAAGACGCATTCAAAGCACTGACGGAAGAAGAAGCTGCGAAGCTTGTGAACCAAGAAGAGCTGAAAGAGAACGCGATCTTCAACGCTGAAAACAACGGCATCGTATTCATCGATGAGATCGACAAAATCTGTAAGCGTGGCGACAGTTCAGGCCCAGATGTATCTCGCGAAGGTGTTCAGCGTGACCTACTGCCTCTTATCGAAGGCAGCACAGTATCAACCAAGCACGGTATGGTTAAAACTGACCACATCTTGTTTATCACATCTGGCGCATTCCAAGTGGCTAAGCCATCTGACCTGATCCCTGAGCTACAAGGTCGTCTACCAATCCGCGTAGAACTTGAAGCACTATCAGCACATGACTTCAAACGCATCCTAACTGAGCCAAAAGCATCTCTAACAGAGCAATACATTGCCCTAATGAAAACAGAAGATGTCAGCATTGAGTTCACTGAAGATGGCATCAACCAGATTGCGGACGCAGCATGGCGCGTAAACGAAACCACTGAGAACATCGGTGCGCGTCGTCTACACACGGTAATGGAGCGTCTAATGGATGAAATTTCATTCGAAGCAACAGACAAAGCTGGCAGCAAGCTTGTTATTGATGAAGCTTACGTAACGTCGAAACTTGGTGAGTTCGTAGAAGACGAAGACTTAAGTCGCTTCATCCTGTAGCACACCAAACTCCAACTTATTGCTCTATCTCAAAGAAATAGCAGCTAATAAGCGAATTCAAGGCCCACTTTCGAGTGGGCTTTTTATTACCCGAAAAATGGGCGTATACTCAAATCACAGTATGAAACGAAGACTTACAAAGAATTAGACCTACGATGAAACAATCTCTACTGATTTGGCTTGATGCCGCACGACCAAAAACTCTGCCTCTCGCACTCGTCTCTATTCTTACAGGAAGTAGTTTAGCGTTCGCCGGCGGTCAGTTTTCTCTATCAATAGCCCTACTGGCTTTTTTAACTGCCACCTTATTACAAATCCTGTCGAACCTAGCCAATGACTATGGCGACGCCGTAAAAGGCACAGACAACGAAAATCGTCTGGGGCCAACACGTGCCATGCAATCTGGCGCGGTAACAGCGAAAACCATGAAGCAAGCGATCATCCTCAACATCGTGTTTACCATGCTCGCTGGGCTGATTCTTATTTTTCATGCCTTAACCTCGATTGAAAGCATCTTATCTTTCATCGCGTTAGGCGTATTAGCCATAATGGCTGCCATCGCTTACACCGTGGGCAATAAACCTTATGGTTATATTGGCCTTGGCGACTTATCGGTATTTATCTTCTTCGGTTTGTTAGGCGTTTCAGGCACATACTTCCTACACACTGGTCATGTTGAGCCAAGCCTATTTCTTCCGGCCTTAGGCTGTGGATTAATGGCGGTTGCGGTACTCAACATCAACAACATGCGTGATATAGAGAACGACAGCGAATGTGGTAAGCGCACCATGGCGGTTCGCCTAGGGCAACGCAAAGCCAAGCACTATCATTTTGCACTGCTTGGGCTCGCCCTTGCTTCTTTCGCTATCTACCTACTGATTCAAGAAAAACCGGTCTGGATCAGCCTGCCGTTTTTATTGAGCATTGTTATTGTTTACAAACATGGCAAGGCCGTTTGGGAAACCGAAAAACCAGCGCAGATTGCACCAATGATGCCAGTGATTGTGAAATGCTCACTGGTCACTAACCTATTGTTTGCAGGGGTTGTCGTAGCTCAAACTCTATTGAGTTAAATGAGACTAATCATTGCAAAGGGATCAAGCACCGATATACTCAAAGTAAGCTCATTGTTCAAAAGGTATACTAATGGAATACAACACTTCAGCACTGTGCGACATATATTTGGATCAAGTTGATGTCGTGGAGCCCATGTTCAGCAACTTCGGTGGACGTGCATCCTTCGCAGGACAGATCACGACATTAAAGTGTTTTGAAGACAATGCTTTGATTCGCTCCGTATTAGAGCAAGATGGTCTGGGACGTGTGTTGTTAATCGATGGTGGCGGCTCACTACGCAAAGCGCTGATCGATGCTGAGATTGCCCTACTTGCCGAAGACAATGAGTGGGAAGGTATTGTGGTTTACGGCTGCGTTCGTGAAGTCGATGAGCTAGAAGACATGAACATTGGTATTCAGGCTTTGGCTTCTATCCCTGTTGGTGCGAGCCAAGAAGGTGTCGGTGAATTAGACGTTCCAGTGAACTTTGGCAGCGTGACCTTCTTACCTGAAGATTACCTCTACGCAGACAACACTGGCATCATTCTTTCTGCCGAACCTCTAGATGTAGAACTCGATTTGGATGTCGAGGAAGAAGACGTCGAGTAACTCTCACTCAGCTTCAAGTAATAAAACAAATCATAAGAACACAAACAAAAACGCCCGCTACTGAGTAGCGGGCGTTTTTTTAAATCTGAAGAGTCGATTACTCTACTTCATCCATTTTACCAAGAAGGTTACGGATGCGATCTTGCCATGCTGAATGCTCTTCCTGCATTTGCTGAGTTTTTTGCTCTAGCTCGTGACGGCTTGCTTTAAGCTCACCAGCTTCTGTTGCTAGTGCTTGTTTCTCTTCTTTAAGCTCTTCCACTTCCATTTGAAGAAGTGCAATTGTATCTACTGCTGTTTGAATTTTTGCTTCTAGCTGCTCTAGTACTTCAAAAGACATTCTGGCCTACCTTTAAGTTATCCGTTTGATGGTGAAGGTTCACTCCACTTATTTCCCCATTCTACTCAGCAGAGCAAGGATAAACACTCAATATATTCGATATTTTGCGCCATTCGATGAAAAAAACAGCACTTTTTACCGAATATTGACGTGAACGATTACCGCCACAACGGCAAACCGATTATTTTGATGAATAATAACTGTTTTCCACTGCGAATTGATCGAGAGCAATCTCCAAAAAACAAAAAGGCAAACGTTTCCTTTTGGATATGGTAAAATTCGCCGCGAAATTTCTATTCCCCCTTTGAAAATTTTGGAGTCCGCATGAAACGCGATTTAGCAATGTCATTCTCTCGTGTCACAGAAGGTGCAGCACTAGCTGGTTACAAGTGGCTTGGCCGTGGCGATAAAAACGCTGCAGATGGCGCTGCTGTAGAAGTAATGCGTAGCCTATTAAACAAAACCGAAATTAGCGGTGAGATTGTTATCGGCGAAGGTGAAATCGATGATGCACCTATGCTATACATCGGCGAAAACGTAGGTGTGGGCGGCGACGCTGTCGACATCGCAGTTGACCCAATTGAAGGGACACGCATGACAGCAATGGGCCAATCAAATGCATTGGCTGTATTGGCTGCGGGCGAAAAAGGCAGCTTCCTTAAAGCGCCTGATATGTACATGGAAAAGTTGGTTGTTGGCCCTGGCGCTAAAGGCGTGATTGACCTAGAACTGCCACTAACAGAAAACCTAGAAAACATCGCTAAAGCACTAGGTAAAACACTTGATACTCTAGTCGTAACCACGCTTGCTAAGCCTCGTCATGATCAAGTCATCGCCGACATGCAAGCAATGGGCGTTCGTGTATTTGCTGTGCCAGACGGTGATGTTGCGGCTTCTATCTTAACCTGTATGCCAGACAGTGAAGTAGACGTCATGTACTGCATCGGCGGCGCACCTGAAGGTGTGGTCTCGGCGGCGGTAATTCGCGCACTCGACGGCGACATGCACGGTCGTCTTCTACCTCGCCACGAAGTGAAAGGCGACACAGAAGAGAACCGCAAGCACGGTGAACTTGAACTTGAGCGCTGCGCAGAAATGGGCGTAACGGCGGGTATCGTATTGAAGATGGAAGACATGGCACGCAGCGACAACGTTGTATTCTCAGCAACAGGCATCACTAAGGGTGACTTGCTAGAAGGTATTTCTCGTCAAGGTAATATCGCAACCACAGAAACCCTGCTTATCCGTGGCCGCTGCCGTACAATTCGCCGCATCAAATCTATCCACTACCTAGAGCGTAAAGATCCAGAAGTAGTAGGTCATATCCTGTAAGCCTAAATTCGGTGAAACAGAATATTCCAAGGCTGATACCTAGTATCAGCCTTTTGTTTTATTAGCGCACCAGAATCTGACCATGGCAGCCAATAGAGTAAAACGCTATCTATAGAGTAAATTATCATCAATATAGTAAATGGTTTGCTTTATAAACACCTTGCCTCATAATAGTAAGGTTCATTAGGTAGGGATAGTATGAAAACAAGCGACAGAATCTTACAGACCATTAAGCGTCAAGGCGCGGTAACCGCGAAACAACTGTCAGAAGAATTTGGCATGACGACAATGGGTGCAAGGCAACATCTGCAAAGCCTGGAAGATGACGGTATTCTTGCGTTTCATGATGTGAAAGTGAAAGTGGGTCGCCCGACTCGCCACTGGTCTTTGACTCAACAAGGCCACAGCCAATTTTCAGACCGACATGGTGAACTCACTATTCAAGTGATTGATGCTGTGGAGAATCTATTTGGTAAAGAAGGGCTGGCTAAGGTTGCTGCCGAGCGTGAACAACACACACTCAAGCAGTATCAAACTGCATTGTCTGACTGTAATTCACTCATCAGCAAGCTTAAAAAACTTACCCAGCTTCGTGAAGACGAAGGCTACATGGCTGAGCTTCAAGAGCATGATGATCACTACATCTTGATTGAGAACCACTGCCCTATCTGTAAGGCTGCAACTCGCTGCCCTAGCCTGTGCCAATCTGAGCTCAATGTGTTTACTGAGTTACTAAAAGATGAGTGCCATGTGAGCCGAACAGAACACATCATTGCTGGCGAACGACGCTGTACTTACACCTTAACACCCGCACTTTGATTGCACGGTAAGCAGTTAATACCGTCTCAATATTGAGAAAATACAAATAGATTAAAATTTGTACAGATTTCTTTCTTAAGCTTAGAGCATATGAAACACGCTTAATGCTAAGGAAGGAATGATGGCGCATCCACAACCCTCTCAAAAACTGCCACCCTTTGATGAACTTGTCCAACTCGCGAAAAGCGATCCGAAAGCATTCAATCAATTCAAACACGAGATGTGCGAACAGATGATCTGCTCGGCTTCAGACGTGATGCAAGACAGACTTCGCGCACAACAAAGTCACATCGACTTAGTGGTTAGCCGTTGTAAAAACCCACACCATGCCAATGTCGTACTCATGCAAGAGCTGCGCTGCCAGGTCTGTAAGTTCCAAGATGCACTCGAAGGGCGCTGCGGCTTTGAAGAGTCTCTGCCTGAAAATGTCGTGCCTTTTAAGCCGAATACCGAACCTAAAATGTACTGAAATTAGCAAAGCACTAAAAAGAAAAAGGGAGCGTAATGCCCCCTTCTTATTGGTTCGCTGTTCAATATTCACATGGGTCTTCGCCGTAGTCATTACGGCCTTCTGTGCCTTTCAACAAGCCACACTCAATCAGCATCCACAAACCACACACTAATGCCACGACGGTTGCAGCCATATGAATTGGCGATACCGGCTCTGTCGTCGTTGCAGCCATTGGCGAAGCTAAACGACCCAAGACTAATGGCACATTCAATAGTAGCCAGTAATTAGACTTATTGCGGTCATGCCAGCGCTTAGCGGTTACCGCAAGATCTGGGATCACAAGCATCAATAGGAAGATTGGTAGCAGGATATAAGAGTAAGCAGGGAACAACACAGAGATACCAGAAGCAAAACCGGTAATCGCTATGTAGTAGAAAATATTCCAAATCCAGTAAGTCTTACGACCAATTCTCCCCTTGAAAGAGAGCAGTAATTCTTTCATCGACATCTTAAATACTCAAATTTATACGCCGCTAAAAGTCAGCAGCAATGGTTAGTTTATTACTTTTTGAAAGCAACTTTTATCCATATCACGAATATTCACCGTTAAGCTTCTTACATGACTCGCTTGTTCTTGCAGGACCTGCATTAACGATCGTGACAATTCTCGCTTTTGCTCTTCCGTTCGTCCCGAAAGTAACTCAAAGCTGATATGAATAAAGTCTACACTATCTTCCTCATCACCGACCAACCAATTATGGCAACGCAGTGAACGAGACTTCACTGACGGCACATCAAACAAGCCACATGTGAGAGCGACTTGGTGGAGATCTTCCAGTAAGCCTTGGATATTTACTCGCTCATCCACTGAATTGGAGTACTCTAGAACTAGATTCGGCATTGTTACTTCCTGTTGTTAACGCAATCGTTTGTCCCTTAATAACAACTAACGATGAAAAATCCGAGAAGTTAGCTATTATTCTGTCTGCCGGATCACTGATATATGCTCAAAATCTACTCTGACCATTGAGTAAGATCCAAGAAAGTCATGACCACAGTCATGATCTGTTGATATTAATCTGTTATATTATTTCGTAATAAAGTTTACTTTTTTACATTCGATTTATTTAAATACTTTGGAGATATTCCTATGCGTCATCCTGTAGTTATGGGTAACTGGAAACTAAACGGCAGCAAAGAAATGGTTGTTGATCTACTAAACGGTCTTAACGCTGAACTTGAAGGCGTAACAGGCGTAGACGTAGCAGTTGCTCCACCAGCACTTTTCGTTGATCTAGCAGAGCGTACGCTTACTGAAGCGGGCAGCGCGATCATCCTAGGTGCTCAAAACTCTGACCTAAACAACAGCGGTGCATTCACTGGCGACATGTCTCCAGCAATGCTTAAAGAGTTCGGCGCATCTCACATCATCATCGGTCACTCTGAGCGTCGTGAATACCACAACGAATCAGATGAGTTCGTAGCTAAGAAATTCGCATTCCTAAAAGAGAACGGCCTAACTCCAGTTCTTTGTATCGGTGAATCTGAAGCACAAAACGAAGCAGGCGAAACTGTTGCAGTATGTGCTCGTCAACTTGACGCTGTTATCAACACTCAAGGTGTTGAAGCTCTTGAAGGCGCTATCATCGCTTACGAACCAATCTGGGCTATCGGTACTGGTAAAGCAGCTACAGCTGAAGATGCACAACGCATCCACGCTCAAATCCGTGCACACATCGCAGAGAAATCTGAAGAAGTTGCTAAGAAAGTTGTTATCCAATACGGCGGTTCTGTTAAGCCAGAAAACGCAGCAGCTTACTTCGCACAACCAGACATCGACGGTGCTCTAGTTGGCGGCGCAGCTCTAGACGCGAAAAGCTTCGCAGCTATCGCTAAAGCAGCAGCTGAAGCAAAAGCTTAATTTAAACTTCACCGTTTAAATTAAATGAAAGGTCAACTTAGGTTGGCCTTTTTTGATCTCGCTCGAAAACCGCCACTCCCAACCTCTTTTTTGCACTGAGCTCTTTGTAACTTAATAACATTCCGGTTTATTAGACTGCGCTATGAAGATTTATACACAAGCTCATCTAAACACATTTCGAAAACAGCTCCGAAACAACATGCCTCAACCAGAACGCAAGCTATGGTTTTATATACGGAACAAGCAGCTTGGTATTAAGTTTCGCAGACAACATAGCATCGGAAAGTACGTCGTGGATTTCTTCAGCTGTGAACTAAAACTGGCCATTGAGATAGATGGTAATAGCCACTTTTCAGAACAAGCACAGGCTTACGATCATCAGCGTACACGAGACTTAAACAAGATTGGAATCAAGGTGCTTCGCTTTACCAATAATGAAGTTAATCAGAATCTTGAAGAAGTTTTGGTGAAAATCATGAATTCAATCCCCAAATAAACTTCTGTGTACGCATCCCCCTCTAACTCCCCCTTATTTCAACATTTTCGATTACCCTGCCGATCTAAGGTAAAGGGGGAGAACTTTCTTTGTTCACTTAGGTTCCTAGGCTTACTGAAACCATAAAATGTTCAATAAATCGCTAATAGGAAAGCTTACGTTAATCGCTAAAATTTGTTGTAGTCGGTATATGCTCCAACAACTACGGAACGGTTCCTCCCCTTTCCAATGAAAGCTAAAGGGATCTAGAAACCTGACATAAGGGGAGGCTAGGAGGGGATTTTACAATGAATCTAAAGAACGGCAGGCACAAAAAAACCGCTGAATAATCAGCGGTTTTTAAATTCTTTAAGAGAACGCTAAGCGTGGCTTAGAACAACTCTTCTGCAACGCGGAACAGCTCAGAACGGTCTGGATTCTGCATGTTCTCGATACAATCGATGATGTCGTGGTGAACAAGTTCTTCTTTCTCGATACCCACACAACGACCACCGTGACCTTCTTGAAGAAGGTGAACAGCGTAGTTACCCATGCGAGAAGCCAATACACGGTCAAATGCAGTAGGACGACCACCACGTTGGATGTGACCAAGAACCGTTGCACGAGTTTCACGACCTGTTGAAGATTCGATCTCTTTAGCCAGTTCGTTAGCATCCATCATTAGCTCAGTTAGAGCGATGATTGCGTGCTTCTTACCTTTCGCAATACCATCTTGGATGTTGCTGATAAGCTGTTCTTTATCTAGGCCAGTCTCTGGAGTAATGATGTACTCACAACCACCCGCGATTGCTGACATAAGCGTAAGGTCACCACAGTGACGGCCCATGATTTCAACAATAGAAATACGTTGGTGAGAAGAAGACGTGTCACGTAGACGATCAATTGAATCAATAACAGTGTTAAGCGCTGTTAGGTAACCGATTGTGTAGTCAGTACCCGCGATATCGTTATCGATTGTGCCTGGAAGACCGATACATGGGTAACCCATTTCAGTCAGCTTCTTAGCACCCATGTAAGAACCGTCACCACCGATAACAACAAGTGCTTCGATACCGTGCTTCTTAAGGTTCTCAATGCCTTTCTCACGAACAGCAACGTCTTTAAATTCAGGGAAACGTGCAGAACCCAAGAAAGTACCACCACGGTTGATCACGTCAGATACGCTTGAACGGTCAAGCTTTTCGATACGGTCTTCAACAAGGCCTTGGTAGCCATCGTAAATACCGTAAACTTCAATGCCAACTGATAACGCAGTACGAACAACGCCGCGAACTGCTGCGTTCATACCTGGAGCGTCACCACCACTGGTCAAAACACCGATCTTCTTAATCATGCTCACCCTCGATTTTTGGGAATCTATTATTCAATTCTTGTTCTTGCTGATTGTATATCAACAAGATTTTAAATCTATATTTGTGCGTTATGTTACATTTCCTCAACAGGAATAGCACTCAAATCGCGTAAAATTATGTAACATTTCTACTTCTGTAAGAGTATTACAGTTTTACTCAATAACTTTGTTGATTCACATCAGAATCAACATTAATTGTTACTAAGGTGGTTTTTGAATCACCTAACAGTTAATAATTTTTACTCACTTTAGTTCAAAAGCCACTCACTTACCATTTGCCCGCTGATTTTTAGCACGCATTACCACGAGTGGAATTTCTGCTGCTTCTCTGGTCCAAATACCACCGAATACGGGTCTTGGTGAATTAATACATCAGCATCAGGGAACACGGAGATAAGCTTAGCCTCTACTTCGTCAGAAATGCGATGCGCTTCAATAAGTGGGATATTATCTTCCAATTCTAGATGCAGTTGAATGAAGCGAATTGGCCCCGAACGACGTGTTCGTAATTGATGCACACCCAACACGCCTTCCACGCTCAATGATGTCTCTTTAATCTGTTTCAGCTCATCATCTGGCAGCTTATGATCAAGCAGAGACTGAACCGCTTCCATCGCCATTTGATAAGCGCTGTACAGAATGTAGATACCTATACCCACCGCAAATACAGAGTCCGCTTGGCCAAGCCCAAGCCAACTCAATGCCAGTGCCAGCATAATCGCGGCGTTCATATAAAGGTCTGATTGATAGTGCAGAGAGTCGGCCGCAATAGCTTGGCTGCCTGTTTTGTTGACCACATGCTTTTGGAATCGAACCAAACCGAAGGTCATCACCATCGCAAATAAGCTGACATAGATACCAATCTCTGGAGAATTCAGTTCATGAGGTCGGAAGAAGCGCTCAATACCATTGAGAATAAGGAAACATGCAGAGCCTGAAATAAACATTGCCTGCGCTAATGCAGCTAGAGATTCAGCCTTACCATGACCAAAGGTGTGCTCTTTGTCGGCAGGCTGCAGAGAGTAACGAACCACGATAAGGTTAACGACAGAGGCCGCGATATCCAGCATTGAATCCACGACGGAAGCCAGCAGACTCACGGAACCTGTCACCCACCAAGCTGCGACTTTCACTATCAATAAAATAGTGGCGATGGTTGTGGCTGCCCAAGCGGCGAGCGTAACTAAACGTGCGTATTCTTGTTTCATAACTTGGCTATAAAGTGACTGATAGCACAAAGTATAACCTGCAAACAACCAATTGAATATGACAGCTATGATGTAAAACATTCATTTTTAAGGATCAAAAAAAGCGGCACTCGGCCGCTTCTTTCTAAACACTTTCATTCAACGCTGATTTTTCAAGCAATGAATTACTTGTCTTTGTTCATGCGTTTTTCCATTTTGTCAGCACACTTAGTCATGCGCTCTTGTTGGATTTCTTTCAGTTGAGTCTTTTGCTCAGCCGTTAGTACGCTCATCATTTCGTGTTGCTTCTTAAGCATTGCTACGCGACGCTCAGTTTGCTTCTCAACCATTTGGCTTGCTAGGTCGTTTGCTGCTGCTTCGTCAAAGTTGTCAGCAAGTACCAATGCTTGAACCTTTTCGTGATGCGCTTTCATTTGCGCCATTTTTGCCGTTTTGTTTGCACCGCGCTTTGATTTCATCTCAGCACGGTCTGCTTCACGCATCTCTTTTAACTGTTCTTTTTGAGCGTCGGTTAGGTCTAGTTGGCGCATTACTTTTTTATCGAAACCGCCACACTTGTCGTGCATACCTTTGTGGTCACCTTTATCACCACCACCGTAAGCATACGCGCTTGCTGTACCTAACATTAGTGGAAGTGCCGCAGCTGCTAGTACAAGTTTCTTAGTCATTTTCATAATTGTTGCCTCAATTCGGTATAATAAGTCATGTGTTGCGTCTGTTTCTCAGCGCTTAGATATAGATTAGTCTTTCCCTCGTAAAGTGACGTTTAGAAAGCGTAAAGAATCGTAAAGAGTGAAAGTTGACGAATAATTAGCAGTATTATTAACCTGTAAATAGTAGATAACCGATTAAGGCTTCCCAATGGCGAACATTCTTCTTATTGATGACGACACCGAGTTAACCAGCTTACTCAAAGACATTCTGAGCTTTGAGGGCTTCACTGTTTCCGAAGCCAATGATGGCTATGCAGGGCTGGAAGCTATCAATGATGAGATTGACCTGATTCTTTTGGATGTGATGATGCCGCGTCTTAATGGCATGGAAACACTAAAGAAACTGAGAGAAAATTGGGAAACACCAGTGCTGATGCTGACCGCAAAAGGCGAAGAGATCGACCGTGTGATTGGTCTTGAACTTGGCGCGGATGATTACCTGCCTAAACCTTTCAGTGACCGAGAGTTGTTAGCTCGTATTCGAGCTATCTTGCGTCGTACTCAAACCAACACCGCACCTAAGGCGGCCAGTGATAGAGTTCAATATCAAGACATCGAAGTCTTCCCTGGCAAACAAGAAGCCTACTGCAATGGGGAGCTCATCGACCTCACCACAACCGAGTTCGCCCTACTGAGTCACCTTATCCAAAACCCAGGGCAAGTGATCACCAAAGAAGCATTGAGTTTGGATGTGCTGGGTAAAAGGCTCGCAGCGTTTGACCGCGCGATAGACATGCACATCTCTAATCTACGTAAGAAGATTCCTGAGCGCACTGACGGCAAATCACGCATCAAAACCTTACGAGGCCGTGGCTACTTATTGGTAGAGGAAGATTAATGCGTATACCTAAAATCACCAGCTTATATGGACGTATCTTTGCTATCTTTTGGTTCACCATGTTACTGGTGCTTTTGTCGGTGCTGTCACTTCCCCATTTAGACCCTCGAGTCGCGCGAGATGTGCCCGCAGATCACCTCGATAAACTCGAGCGTATCGCTAAAATCACAGAGAAACGCTACGCCAAAGAACCTAATCTGGGCAAGATTGTCTTCCAACTGGAGGCACCACGCAGCCGCAAGGATTCTAGAGCTCGCATCTACCTGACCGATCTTGAGGGCGCAGTCCTTACCTCGAAAAGGCATTCAGACTATAAGCTAAAGGCGATTCGTAACTTTGTTACCTCGATAGATAACCCTGAAGTGCCGAAACAAAAACTGTACGGACACTACATGGTCGCAGGGCCAGTGCCAATTACTCTCGCTGGTGAAGAGTTGCTGATGTATGCCGGAGTGAAGTGGAACCAACCACCGCCATTCTTACTGCGCCTGTTTGATAGACCTCTGCAGCTATTGCTTGCCGTGATGTTGGCGAGTACCCCGCTATTACTTTGGTTAGCTTGGGCACTGAGTCAACCCGCTCGCAGGCTAGAACGCGCGGCACAACGCGTGGCGAAAGGTCAATTCGAGGTCGATCCAACACTCGAAAAAGGTACTTCAGAGTTCAGACAAGCTGGTGAAAGCTTTAACCAGATGGTAGAAGCGGTAAACCAGATGATTTCGGGGCAACAACGCCTGCTCTCTGATATCTCACACGAGCTCCGCTCGCCACTGACACGTCTTCGCATGGCCAATGCACTGGCGATTCGTAAACAAGGCGAGAGCCAAGAGTTAGAACGCATTGATACCGAAGCACAGCGTTTGGAACAGATGATCAGTGAGCTGCTAACGCTATCTCGTATGCAGGTCGACAGCCATATTACTCGTGAGGTTCAGCCTATCTCGAGCCTATGGGAAGAGATCTTAAAAGACGCAGAGTTTGAAGCCGAACAGATGGGCAAACAACTGACGTTCTCGGAGATCCCAGAACGCTCTATTTCGGGGAACCCTAAACTGCTGATGAGTGCGCTAGACAACATTACACGCAATGCCATCTACTACGGTAAAGACCAAGTGGATGTACAGTTCCATGTGGTTCAAGATCAGCTAACAATTTGCGTCAATGATAATGGTGATGGTGTTCCAGAGGATGAACTCGATTCTATCTTCAGACCTTTCTACCGTGTCTCAACAGCGCGTGACAGAAACTCTGGCGGCACAGGGCTTGGATTAACCATTACTGAAAGTGCGATTCGCCAACACAGCGGAACCATCACCGCAACCCGCAGCCAGCTCGGTGGATTACAACTCGAAATCACGCTGCCTATCTTACCGGTGTAATACCCCCACAAAGATCACAGTTGATAATGATTGTTATTATCATTATGGTAAATCCTCTAATTAAGGAGGATTTACCATGTCGCACACTTTCCCTGCTTTACCCTACGCTTACGATGCCCTAGAGCCTTACATTGACGCTAAGACAATGGAAGTGCATTACAGCAAGCACCATAGAACCTACTACGATAAGTTTGTTGCGGCGGTGTCTGGCAGCGAGCTAGAACAGCAATCTCTGACCGAGATCTTTGCCAACATATCTCAGCACAGCCCTGACGTGCGTAACAATGGTGGTGGCTACTACAATCACATCTTGTATTGGAATTGCATGTCGCAAGACGGTGGTGGTGAACCTACGGGCGAGCTTGGTGAGGCTATCAAGAGTACCTTCGGTGATTTCGAGACATTCCAAGATCAGTTCGCCCAAGCGGCGATCAATACCTTTGGCTCCGGCTTTGCTTGGCTAGTGGTAGAGCAAGGGCAGCTGAAGATCATCTCAACCTCGAACCAAGATAATCCGTGGATGGATACCGTGGCGAGTGATGGCGAACCGATTCTCGCGCTCGATGTTTGGGAACACGCCTACTACATCAGCTACCAAAACCGTCGTCCTGATTACATCAATGCATGGTGGAATGTGGTGAATTGGAATGCCGTATCTGAAAACTACGCGCAAGCACTAACGAACCAAGCGTAAGCGAATGGTGACGGTGGCGAACTGTACTCACTCAGCTTGCCACCGTATACTCGGGCTATCTTTGATTACTCTTGTGAACCAACATGTTTGATATCGCTCTATACGAACCAGAAATTGCACCCAATACGGGTAACATCATCCGCCTATGTGCTAACTGCGGCGCAAATCTGCACCTGATTGAACCGCTTGGCTTTGATTTTGAAGAGAAGAAGGTTCGTCGTGCTGGATTGGATTACCATGACCTTGCGCGAGTTAAGCGTCACAAGAACCTAGAAGCTTTCCTTGAGTATCTAGAGAATGAACGTGAGGGTGATTTCCGCATCTTTGCTTGCACCACAAAAACGACAGGCCACCACGTTGATGCGAAATTCCAACAAGGCGATGTGCTGATGTTTGGCCCTGAGACTCGCGGCCTGCCTGCTGAGTTCATTGAAAGCATGCCAATGGAGCAACGTATTCGTATTCCAATGATGCCAGACGCACGCAGCCTCAACCTGTCTAACGCAGTGGCAATCATTGCTTTTGAAGCATGGCGACAAATGGGCTTTGAAGGCGCGGTATAACCGAACACTCAAGCTTATCTTTTATCTGTTATCGATAGTAAACAGTAAGTAACAGCTAGCGAAAGACAATAAAAAAGGCTCTTACCATTATCACTTTCTGCGAAGGATAAAGGTAAGAGCCTTTTCTGTTTTCCCTCTATATAAAGAGAGAAAAAATTAATTAGTTTAAGCGGTTACGATCGTTGTCGTCGTCTTTCTTCTCAAACTCACCTTCAAAGGTGTTGCCGTCTTTTGATTGGTCAGATGGATCGCGATTGAATGGGTCTTGTCCAAATGGGCTCTGGCCAAAACCAGCTTGTCCACCGGCATGGAAACCACCAGACATGTTGGTCACCACCATTTTTTCCATCATTTTCTTGGCAATCATCGCTCTTGGTGCTGGCAATAATACCAACATACCGAGTGCGTCCGTCATAAAACCCGGAGTCAGCAGCAATACACCGGCAACTGCAAGCATCACGCCTTCAAGAATCTGTTGTGCTGGCATTTCGCCTTGTTGCAAACGACCTTGCACAGACATAAGTGTCTGAATGCCTTGGCTACGAACCAGCGATGCACCCACAAATGCAGTGATCAGAACCAACGCTATAGTTGGCCACAATCCTAAGAAGCCACCAACTTGAATAAATAGCCCAATCTCAATGATGGGTACGAAGATAAATAGTAATAATAAGATAGGAAACACACGCCCTCCTTTGTTACTTGCAGTTTACGCTGAAAGCCCTAACAATCTCAAATTTATCCTGTAAATAAGCGTGTTTATTGACCAAGAATAACTTTGCAAAATATTGACGAAACAAAACCGAAAAAGGTGATCCACTTAATATTTTTATGCGCTAAGTACAGTATCATGTGCCACATAAGTCAGGACGGATTTATCAGCCCAATATTCTAGCGAACGGAGTATTTGCACACAGAATAGGCTAATAACTAACTATATAATCAGAATAATTCTCTAAGGATCCTGTTATGGCTACTCAATCAGAAGCTCAAGTTGAAGCTCCTCAAGCTACTCGTCTCGAAGAAGATCTATTAGGTCAACGTCATGTTCCGGCTGATGCTTACTACGGCATCCACACTCTACGCGCAGTTGAAAACTTCAACATCTCAAATGTAACGATCTCAGATGTACCTGAATTCGTTCGCGGTATGGTGATGACTAAGAAAGCGGCGGCTTTAGCAAACAAAGAGTTAGGTGTAATTCCAAGCGAAGTGGCTAAATACATCATCCAAGCTTGTGACCTAATTCTAGACACGGGTAAGTGCATGGATCAGTTCCCATCGGACGTTTTCCAAGGTGGTGCTGGTACTTCTGTAAACATGAACGCAAACGAAGTTGTTGCGAACGTGGCTCTTGAACTTATGGGCAAAGAAAAAGGTCAATACGAGTTCATCAACCCGAACGACCATGTAAACCGCAGCCAATCTACAAACTGTGCTTACCCAACTGGCTTCCGTATCTCTGTTTACAACAGCGTTCGTAAACTGATTGATGCGATCGAATACCTAAAAGGTGCATTCGAGCTTAAGAGCCAAGAATTCAACACGATTTTGAAGATGGGTCGTACTCAGCTTCAAGACGCAGTTCCAATGACGGTTGGCCAAGAGTTCCACGCTTGGGCTGTAACCATCAATGAAGAAATCAAAAACCTAGAATACACTTCAAAACTACTGCTTGAAGTAAACCTAGGCGCAACGGCTATCGGTACAGGTCTGAACGCAGCACCGGGTTACCAAGGCCTAGCAGTGAAACACCTAGCAGAAGTAACAGGCCTAGAGTGTGTAGCGGCTGAAGATTTAATCGAAGCAACGTCTGACTGTGGCGCATACGTAATGACGCACGGCGCACTTAAGCGTCTAGCAGTTAAGCTATCTAAGATCTGTAACGACTTGCGTCTACTTTCTTCAGGTCCACGTACTGGTTTGAACGAGCTAAACCTACCTGAACTGCAAGCAGGTTCTTCAATCATGCCTGCTAAAGTAAACCCAGTTGTACCTGAAGTAGTAAACCAAGTTTGCTTCAAAGTTCTAGGTAACGACAACACGGTTTCTTTCGCTGCGGAAGGTGGTCAACTTCAACTGAACGTAATGGAACCTGTTATTGCACAAAGCATGTTTGAGTCTCTAGACATCCTAACAAACGCTTGTGTGAACCTACGCGACAAGTGTGTAGACGGCATTACGGTGAACAAAGAAGTATGTGAATCACACGTATTTAACTCTATCGGTATCGTCACTTACCTAAACCCATACATTGGCCACCACGAGGGTGACATTGTTGGTAAGATCTGTGCTGAGACAGGTAAGAGCGTTCGTGATGTGGTTCTAGAGCGCGGTTTATTAACCGAAGAAGAACTTGATGACATTTTCTCTGTTGAAAATTTGATGCATCCTCAGTATAAAGCGAAGCGCTACGAATAAAGTTAGCGAGAAAGGGTTCCAAACGGAGCCCTTTTTTAGGCTCCAATACGGTTAACCATGATTATTTTGTGGATTTCCGTTGGTTGCGCTTTTGCCAAATTGAATCTAAACCATAGAACTATTATGTGAACATTCCAGCGGCGAATGTTCACATAATAAAATCTAAATGAGGTGTTACTTATGATTGCAGTAGAACTGTTTGTCGTCCTGCTCTTTATCTTTTTGGGGGCCAGAATTGGCGGTATCGGTATTGGTTTTGCCGGTGGTGCTGGTGTTATTGCCCTTTCACTTATTCTTGGCGTTCCAACAAGCCAATCTTTCATCCCGATCGACGTAATCTTGATCATCATGTCAGTTATCACCGCAATTGCTGCAATGCAAGTTGCTGGCGGTATGGACTGGTTGGTACAAATTGCCGAAAACTTTTTGCGTAAACACCCTGAACGCATCACCTTTTACGCGCCGATTGTGACCTTTGTAATGACATTAATGGCGGGTACTGGTCACACAGCATTCTCTACGCTTCCTGTTATTGCAGAAGTAGCGAAAGGCCAAGGTGTTCGTCCTTCTCGTCCACTGTCTATCGCAGTTGTCGCTTCTCAAATTGCTATCACAGCTTCGCCAATCTCGGCTGCAGTTGTGGCTTTCGCAGCAATGTTGGCACCATTTGGTGTTGATTACCTAACGCTATTGATGGTTTGTATCCCAACAACCTTCATCGCTTGTATGGTTGGTGCGGTTGTTGCTAACTACATGGGTAGCGAATTGAAAGACGATCCTGTTTATCAAGAACGTCTAGAGAAAGGTCTAATCAAGCTAGCAACAGAAGAGAAACGCGAAATTCTACCTACAGCGAAGAAAGCAACGTACATCTTCCTAGCTGCAATTGGTTTCGTGGTTTGTTACGCAGCGGCTATCTCTAGCTCTGTTGGCCTAATTGAAAACCCGGCGCTAGGTCGTAACGAAGCGATCATGTCTGTAATGCTGGCAGCAGCAGCGGCTATCGTGATGTTCACTAAGATTGATGCAGCGAAGATTTCTTCAGCACCAACGTTCCGTTCTGGTATGACGGCATGTGTATGTGTACTTGGTGTGGCTTGGTTAGGTTCAACGTTTGTAAACGCACACGTTGCTGAAATCAAAGACGTAGCAGGCGCTCTACTGGCTGACTACCCATGGATGCTGGCTCTTGTTCTGTTCTTCGCTTCTATGCTGCTTTACTCTCAAGGCGCAACAACAGTTGCACTGATGCCTGCAGCACTAGCGATTGGCGTAGCACCACTAACAGCCGTTGCTTCTTTTGCTGCGGTAAGTGCGCTGTTCGTACTTCCAACTTACCCTACGCTACTAGCAGCGGTTGAGATGGATGACACAGGCTCAACGCGTATCGGTAACTACGTATTCAACCACCCATTCTTCATTCCAGGTGTGGTAACAATCAGTACTGCGGTAGCACTCGGCTTCGCATTCGGCGGTCTGTTTATCTAACATTCGCTGGTGATTGAACATTTAAAAGGAAGCTTCGGCTTCCTTTTTTGTTTTCTGCTCAATGTGTTATTTGATACGCATCAAATAACCATTATAAACTTTAAAAACCGCCTAAAAATAAAGTTTGAATAAAATTCCAAGATTATTCTGCCTAATCATAAACAACACCTACCAAATCAATCTCCTTCCACTTCCAGTTAATCCACAACGAATATTAATCCAAGCTAACTAACCAAAAAACCTTGACGATTTTCTGCCATTTTTTAGCCCTTTTATTAGCCATTATTTTTGTGAACAGCACCAAACTTAAATACCGGAGTAAGGAATAAAATAACCGCAGCTAAATTAAATCTAACTTCATTTGGATTAGTAAATATAAAAACAACCTTAATTTAAAGTCAGCAACTTTATATCGTTGAGTGCTTTATAAGTGTCCGTGTATTTACAATCTATAAATCATTAGTCGCTAATTCACATCACTTCTATTTAAGATGATGTAAGGAGATAGCCATGACAACTCAAACGATACCAAGCGAGAAAAAAAAGGGCGGCTTCTTTGCCAACTTTAAATTCCCTTCTGCCTACACCATTCTATTTATTCTGATTGCGTTCGTCGCACTGCTTACCTGGATTGTTCCAGCAGGCCAATACGACCGTGCAATGAATGAAGAGCTAGGCCGAGAAGTACCCGTAACCGGAACCTATCAAGCGGTAGAAGGTAACCCTCAAGGCGTGATTGATGTACTGCTCGCGCCTATTGACGGCTTCTATGACCACAATAGCTATGAAGCGGCGGCTATCGACGTTTCGCTGTTCATCTTAATCATTGGTGGCTTCTTAGGGCTAGTAACCAAAACGGGTGCCATTGATGCCGGTATCGAGCGCGTCACCGCCCGCTTAGAAGGGCGAGAAGAGTTGATGATACCAATACTGATGGCGCTATTTGCCGCAGGTGGTACCGTCTACGGCATGGCGGAAGAATCACTGCCCTTCTATACATTACTAGTGCCGGTAATGATGGCAGCTCGCTTTGACCCTCTTGTTGCCGCTGCGACCGTACTGCTTGGTGCAGGTATTGGGGTGCTGGGTTCAACGATTAACCCATTCGCAACCGTGATCGCTGCCAACGCCTCTGGTATTCCATTTACAGACGGTATCGTGTTGCGCATTGCGATGTTGATTATTGGTTGGGGTATTTGTGTTGCCTACGTAATGCGTTACGCAAGAATGGTTCAAGCCGATCCAACAACATCAATTGTCTACGACAAATACGAAGAGAACAAAGCGCACTTCTTAGGTAATGCGAGCGGCGAAAAACTTGAATTCACCGCGACTCGCAAACTGATTCTGACCATTTTTGGTGGCTCGTTCGCTGTAATGATTTATGGTGTATCCGTTGCTGGATGGTGGATGGCTGAGATCTCAGCGATGTTCTTAGCAGCAACCATCATCGTTGGTATTGTGGCTCGCATGAGCGAAGAAGAGTTTACCACCAGCTTCATTGATGGTGCCCGCGACCTACTTGGCGTTGCGCTCATCATAGGTATTGCACGTGGTATCGTAGTGGTGATGGACCGCGGTATGATCACCGATACCATTCTCTTCTCAGCAGAACAGATGGTAACGGGGCTTTCTTCGGTTATCTTCATTAACGTGATGTTCTTCTTAGAGATTCTACTGTCGTTCTTAGTGCCATCGACCTCTGGCTTAGCGGTACTGACCATGCCAATCATGGCACCACTGGCCGACTTTGCTGGCGTAGGTCGTGACTTGGTTATCACTGCGTACCAATCTGCATCTGGCTTGGTGAACCTAATCACCCCAACCTCCGCGGTGGTGATGGGTGGTTTGGCGATTGCTCGTGTCCCTTACGTGCGCTGGGTTAAATGGGTGATGCCACTAGTCGGTATATTGATGGTGTTCTGCATTGTTGTACTGAGTATTGGTGCGCTGATCTAACTAACAGCACTTCACTCCTTTCTCATCCAAAGCCGCTTCTCACAGCGGCTTTTTTATTGTTCCCTCTCAATGTAACCCTCTGCCACTGAAACAGCTCCTCAAAGCCATACACGCGATATTCAAGGTTCTTCTGTTCGTAGCCAAGCTCAACTAAACTCAAAGCACTCGCAATAGAAGAATCAATCCTACTTTTAAACATCTAATTTTCTTGATGAAATAACACTCTATTTTCAACCATGATGTTTAAACAAATAGTTAGTCACTTATTAGCGTTAATTATATTTAAAGTAATTAATAGCCTAATAAACAGACGAGGATTAATGCCCTTTTCTATCAAAAAACACACTTAAACAGCCGATTTTAAAATGTGATCGCAACAGCTTTATTCGCATTTACTTTGTTAATAAACAATTAATTCCACATCCAAAATTAAATATCTAAATAAAAACACTGCATACTTCCAAGCTAAGTACACTCTTATCAATAAAACTATTCTGCATATAATCCCTCGTAGATTAGATTCTAGTAAGTTTCGTCAAAAAAGCGTGCATAAAGTTCCCTAACTGCTAACTATTTAGAATGTATTATTCATAACTGAAAGTGCATAAAGTTTGTTAAAACCCTTAATTTTAAAGGGCTGCGGGATAAAAAACGATTTGTGATAGATCTCTAAGAATACCTGACTAGCAGGCGTAATATTAATTCCAGACAAGAGATATGAATAAATAATTCATTCTTCTCAACTGAAAATAAATAATTACTCTTAGCGATAAAAGTAATTCAAATATATAAGAGAGAGACGATCATGAGTAAGTTCTATGTAGGTTCTGAAATAGGTCAATTACGCCGCGTTCTAGTTCACCGTCCAAGACGCGCACTGACTCACCTAACACCCTCTAACTGTCACGATTTACTATTTGATGACGTACTGGCTGTTGAACGTGCTGGTAAAGAGCATGACGCATTTACTCAAACGCTGCGTGATCAAGGTGTTGAAGTTCTTCTTCTTACTGACCTACTAGCAGACACGCTAGCAGTGCCAGAAGCGAAAGATTGGCTTTTGAATCATCAAGTTTCTGATTACCGCTTAGGCAAAACCTTTGCTAACGATGTGCGCTGCTACTTGGGCGACTTACCAAACCTAGAACTAGCAAAAATCCTAACGGGTGGTCTGTCTTACGCTGAGATGCCAATGAAATCATCTTCAATGATGCAAGGCATGCACGCACCAACCGACTTCATTATCGAACCGCTACCAAACCACCTATTTACTCGTGACACATCTTGCTGGGTATACGGTGGCGTATCCATCAACCCGATGGCGAAACCTGCTCGTCAACGTGAAACCAACCACGTTCGCGCTATTTACCGCTGGCACCCAACATTTGCTGGCCAAGACTTCATTAAGTACTTCGGCGATGAAGAAAACATCAGCTACGACAACTCAACCATTGAAGGCGGTGACGTTCTTGTAATCGGTCGCGGTACGGTTCTTATCGGTATGTCTGAGCGTACAACAGCACAAGGTGTTGAGCACTTAGCATCTAGCCTATTCAAACACGGTCAAGCGAAACAAGTTATCGCAATGCAGCTACCAAAACACCGCTCTTGCATGCACTTAGACACCGTTATGACGCACATGAACGAAGATACGTTCTCTGTTTACCCTGAAGTGGTGAGTAAAGACGTACAGTGCTGGAACCTAACTGGTGATGAGTCTGGCGCAGTGAAAGTGAAAGAAGAAGGCTACTTCGTAACAGCTATCGAAAAAGCACTTGGCGTAGACAAGCTAAACCTAATCACGACCGGTGGTGACAACTTCCATGCAGAACGTGAGCAGTGGAACGATGCAAACAACGTTCTAACGGTTAAACCTGGCGTTGTGATTGGCTACGAAGGCAACACCTACACCAATGAAAAATACGATAAAGCAGGCATCACAGTTCTTCCTATCCCTGGAGATGAACTTGGCCGCGGTCGCGGTGGCGCACGCTGCATGAGCTGCCCAATTGAGCGTGATGGTATCTAATCACTAAGACGAAAACGGCCAATTTGAATGATCTTAAATAATCTCAGCTTGGCCAAAATGAGAGAACACAATTATGACTAAGCAAACTGTTGTTGTTGCACTCGGCGGTAATGCCTTACTTCGTCGCGGTGAGCCGTTAGAAGCCGATGTTCAACGCCGTAATATTGAAACAGCGGTTAAAACCATCTCTGAAATCGCGAAAGTGTACAACGTGGTTCTAGTACATGGTAATGGCCCACAAGTTGGTTTACTGGCTCTGCAAGGTTTGGAATACAAAAAAGTAAACCCGTATCCGCTAGATGTATTGGGCAGTGAGACTCAAGGCATGATCGGCTACATGCTGATGCAAGAGTTCAAGAACTATCTACCTAACCGCAACATCTCGTGCATGTTGACGCAAATGACCGTTGATCCAAACGATCCTGCATTCGCCGATCCAACGAAGCCGATTGGCCCGATCTACGAAGAAGCGGAAGCGCGTGAATTGGCGGAGAAATTCCACTGGATCGTCAAACCAGACGGCCAACACTTCCGTCGCGTTGTGCCAAGCCCACGCCCTACTGGCATTGTTGAGCACGAAGCGATCACCCAACTTATCGATGCAGGCCACCTAGTGATTTGTACTGGCGGCGGTGGCATCCCAGTGAAAAAAGAGAACGGCAAATTAGTGGGTGTTGAAGCGGTTATCGACAAAGACATGTCAGCGGCTTTCTTAGCGAAACAACTGGATGCGGATGCACTGCTTATTTTGACCGACGCGGACGCTGTTTACCTTGATTGGGGCAAACCGACTCAACACGCACTGCGCAGCACCACACCAAGTGAACTGGCGAAATTCGAATTTGATGCAGGCTCTATGGGACCAAAAATTGAAGCATCGTGCGAATTCATTCAGCAAGGCGGCAAAGTCGTCGGTATTGGTGCACTCGAAGATGGTTTGCAAATCCTGCAAGGCTTGGCGGGCACCAACATCACCAAAGATTAATCTACTCGCGTAGCTTTTCAAGCCTTGCGAGAAAACTGAATCACCGTTTGAACTGAAATTAATACACAAAAATTGAATCGCGCTTTCTTGAATTTTCTTTCCCTGTAACAGGAAAGCGCCTAAATCTAAGAAGGAATACATCATGGCTTTTAACCTACGCAATCGTAACTTCCTAAAACTACTAGATTTCACTCCACGCGAAATTCAACACTTGTTAGATCTTTCTATGGAGCTAAAAAAAGCGAAGTACAACGGTTACGAACAGCCGACACTGACTGGCAAAAACATTGCACTTATCTTTGAGAAAACCTCAACTCGTACTCGCTGTGCATTCGAAGTCGCGGCATTCGACCAAGGTGCTCGCGTGTCTTACTTAGGTCCATCTGGCTCTCAAATTGGCCACAAAGAATCTATGAAAGATACCGCTCGCGTTCTTGGCCGTATGTACGATGGCATTGAATACCGCGGCTTCGGTCAAGAGATCGTTGAAGAACTAGGCGCTTACGCTGGTGTACCTGTATGGAATGGTCTGACTGACGAATTCCACCCAACTCAAATCTTGGCTGACTTCCTAACCATGACGGAATACGGCCGTGGTAAACAACTGCATGAAATCAGCTTTGCTTATCTAGGCGATGCTCGTAACAACATGGGCAACTCTCTGATGGTTGGCGCTGCGAAAATGGGTATGGACATCCGCCTTGTAGCTCCAAAGCAATTCTGGCCACAAGAAGAGCTACTAGCTCAATGTCGTGAAATCGCAGAACACACTGGCGGCAAAATCACGCTAACAGAAGATGTTCAAGAAGGCGTGCAGGGTTGTGACTTCCTATACACCGACGTTTGGGTATCCATGGGCGAAGCGAAAGAAGCATGGGCTGAGCGTATCAACCTAATGATGCCTTACCAAGTGAACATGGAAATGATCAAAGCAACAGGCAACCCACATGTGAAATTCATGCACTGCCTACCGGCTTTCCACGGCGAAGATACAACAGTCGGTAAGCAACTTGCTGCTGAATATCCGCAACTTAAAGATGGCGTAGAAGTGACAGATGAGGTAGTTGAGTCTGAATACTCAATCGTATTCGATGAAGCAGAAAACCGCATGCACACCATCAAAGCAGTCATGGTTGCGACACTAGGCAGCTAATAAATTAAAAAGTTACGAAGTTAAAAAGTTAAGCACTCACTTGTTCGCAAGACATTGACAAGTTAAGTGCAATAACAGGGAAATGCGGGTGGCGTTCTTGGGATTTTGACCTTGGATAAAACCCGCATTTTTTTTCATGTACTAAAAAAGATTATTACCTGAAAAACCCTGAGATTCGCAGTTCCGACAAAGGCTTAAATGGAAGCTACAAACGGACGTGATTTCGCATAAAAATCCATTAAATGAATACTTTACAGAAAGTATTGCATGGCCTTTTTATCTGAGTATAATCCTCCGCAATTTGTCTAAAGAGAGCAAAAAATGAACCGCAGTTCTGTCGCACATAATTGTCAAACTACACGCCAAAGAGTGGCGTTAGTGTCATTTTTATTTTGCTCTATTGATCGTTTCGAAGCCTCCTATTTTTAGGGGGCTTTTTTTTGTCCGCAATTTGACTGTATGCATAGAAAAAGGAAGACCCGTTATGGCGCATTCGTTATTTAACAAGCACATCATCTCCATTCCAGAGCTCTCTCGTGATGAACTGGAGCTTATCGTCGATACTGCAGCAAGACTCAAAGCAGAGCCAAACCCAGAGCTGCTGAAAAATAAGGTGGTTGCGAGCTGCTTCTTTGAGCCTTCAACTCGAACTCGCCTTTCATTTGAAACCGCAGTTCAACGCCTAGGTGGCACTGTCATCGGTTTTGATAATGGCGGTAACACGTCATTGGCGAAAAAAGGCGAAACACTTGCCGATTCGGTGCAAGTTATCTCTTCTTACGTTGATGCCTTTGTGATGCGTCATCCACAAGAAGGCGCAGCACGTTTAGCCTCTGAGTTCTCTAACGGTGTGCCAATTGTGAATGGTGGCGATGGTGCCAATCAGCACCCAACGCAGACCTTGTTGGATCTATTCTCGATTTACGAAACGCAAGGCACGCTCGACAACCTCAATGTGGCATTCGTTGGTGACCTAAAATATGGCCGCACCGTACACTCATTGACGCAAGCACTATCAAAATTCAATAACGTACGTTTCTTCTTTATTGCGCCAGAAGTGTTAGCGATGCCTGATTACATCTGTGAAGAACTGGAAGAGATGGGGATCCAATACAGCACCCACAGCAGCATTGAAGAAGTGGTGCCTGAGCTGGATGTTCTGTACATGACTCGCGTACAGAAAGAGCGCTTTGATGCGTCAGAATACGCGCACATGAAATCGGCTTACATTCTGACGGCCGATACGCTGAAAGACGCTCGCCAAAACATGAAGGTGCTTCACCCACTGCCACGTGTCGACGAAATCACAACTGACGTCGATAAAACGCCACACGCTTACTACTTCGAACAAGCTGAAAACGGTGTGTATGCACGTGAAGCTTTATTAGCCCTAGTTCTAAACGACACTTTATAAGCAGGAGATACAGTCATGGTTAAACAAACTCAGCTACAAGTAGAAGCGATCCGTAATGGCAGCGTCATTGACCACATCCCTGCTCATCTTGGGATTAAAATTCTCAAACTGTTCAAGCTGCATAAAACAGAACAGCGCATCACTATGGGGTTAAACCTGCCATCATCAGCACTCGGCAACAAAGACCTAATCAAGATTGAGAACATCTTTCTGACCAAGGAACAAGCCAACCAATTGGCTCTGTACGCCCCGCAAGCGACGGTCAATCAGATTGAAGAGTACAAGGTGGTGAACAAGCTAACATTAGTGCTGCCAGACCAAATCAACAGTGTCTACTCTTGCCCGAATAGCAACTGTATTTCGCACGGTGAGCCAGTCGAAAGCAGCTTTAAAGTGCAGCTAAAACAGGAAAACGTGCAGCTAAAATGTCACTACTGTGAAAAAGTATTCTCTCGCGAGATCATGAGTGAAATTCGCTAACCCTTAGCGCCATTATCACGGTCTCCAAAGCACCCTAATACCGATGGATATTTATGCCAAACTTGGAATAAATATCCATTTAACAAAAGAATAAAACTCCAAAATAAAAGCAATTAACTAGAATTTTATTTGGTGATCCCCTTCAAAAAGATAACTATCCTTTAGTGGTAGACTCAATGGATAGACGATCATACATCACGCATACCTTCCCTCTTTATTTCGGGATTCATCGGTAAGCCCTATTTAACAATCGTACTCTACGGCTTTGGGAGTACGCTCGGCGCTATGGACAAGCGATAACCACATGTTGACCTTAAGGAGTTGTTCATGAACCCAATCACTGAGCACGGTTGCTTGTATTCAGCTGAAGATAAAACACTGACTGAAGCGTGCAAACGCTTACTACAACAACAAAGCTTCTCGACCCAAAATCAACTGCGAGAGAAACTTGTCGATATTGGCTATACAGGTATCAGCCAATCGACCGTCTCTCGTATTTTGTCACAGCTTGGTGTTGTCAAAATTCAGAATGCTTGCGGTAAAAAGGTTTACTGCATCACGGTTGAAAGTGCACCGGTTCGTGTCGATGCATCCATCTCATCGCAAATCGAATTCATCACTCATAACCAAGCGATGGTCATCGTAAAAACTCATCCAGGTTGTGCACAACTAGTCGCAAGATTAGTTGATATCGACCCACACACTGAGATTATCGGCACCGTTGGCGGCAATGATACTGTGCTCATCATTCCAAAAGATACGATGAATATTGATGCTTGCGAACAAGTAGTAAAAGCACGCTTGGGTGTAGCTTAAATGTCTCTTTTACAAAGGCAAGTCACTCAAGTTGAATTGCAGCTCCCCACTCGATTACCCAATAAAATCGCTATCCCGCCTTAGGGGATATTTGTTTGCCGATGAAACTAATAGCAAACTATTACGGTCTGATTGAGTTAAGATACCTTCAACTCCATTTTGATGACTAAATAGTATGCGACGACTTGCCACATTACTTTTTGTTTGTGTTTCCCTATTCACCCAGCCTGCGTGGGCGCTATTTGGGAACGACAACGCCGAGCCAAGCTTCGGAGGCAATAACAATGGTTTTGTCCCTGTAGACCAAGCTTTCCCTTTCAATTACTACCAGCAAGACGACAAAGTCCTTCTCGACTGGCAAGTAAAAGAGGGCTACTACCTCTATCAACATAGCCTCTCGTTCACCGGGCAAAATCTCGCTATCGGTAATGTTGAATTAGAAGATGGTAAGCCGCACCAAGATGAATTCTTCGGTGAGGTGAGCATTTATACTCAGCCGTTATTCGTGCAAGTTCCTCTGCAGAGTTACCAAGATGGCTCACAGCTGATCGTTAAGTATCAAGGCTGTGCGGACGCAGGGTTCTGCTACCCACCAGAGACTCGTATCATCGACATTGAACCTTTCACAGCAACAGGTTCTGCTAGTTCGCAAGGTAGTGACTCACAAGCTTCATCTTCTGCTGGCAACGAAACCGATGTTTCTACGCAACCAACATCTCCGAAAGCAGACGTTGTAAGTAACACGACTCAACAGCCAAATGCCCCTGTTTCAAAAGAAGCAGGCTTAGCCGATAAGCTCGGTGACAGTTGGTGGACCCCTCTATTATTCTTAGCACTCGGTGTTGGTTTAGCCTTTACGCCGTGTGTGCTGCCTATGTATCCGATTCTAACGGGTATCGTTTTAGGTGGTGGCAAACTCAGCCAAGGTCGCGCGCTGATGCTGTCCTTTATTTACGTGCAAGGCATGGCGTTAACCTACACCTTATTAGGTTTAGTGGTTGCTTCAGCAGGCATGCAGTTCCAAGCCGCTATGCAGCACCCTTACGTGCTGATCGCGCTGAGTGTTCTGTTCGTGGCGTTGGCAATGTCGATGTTTGGCGTTTATAACCTGCAACTGCCAAGCAGCATTCAAACTTGGCTCAACAATCAAAGCAATAAGCAGCAAGGTGGCAATACCTTGGGCGTATTCGCAATGGGCGCTATCTCTGGCTTGGTGTGTTCACCTTGTACCACGGCGCCATTGTCAGGCGCGCTGCTGTATGTGGCTCAGAGTGGCGACCTATTTACCGGTGCGATTGCTCTGTATGCATTAGCCATGGGTATGGGTATTCCGCTGATTTTAGTTGCGGTATTTGGTAATAAGCTATTGCCTAAAGCGGGCAGCTGGATGGACAAGGTGAAGATCGTATTCGGCTTTATCTTGCTGGCAGCACCTATCTTCCTGCTAGAGCGCATCATTCCTGAATTGTGGGCAACCGTGCTTTGGTCTGGCCTTGGCTTCATCGCCTTTGGTTGGCTGTACCATAGCAAGAATGCACTGCCATTCGGCGGCTGGAAGCAGAGTGCGGTAGGCATCATCGCGATGCTTGGCTTGTTTGCTTCGGCACAGCCTGCATTGAACTATTGGTTTGCGGAGAAGAGCGTAACGGTAGAACAACAGCACATCCAATTTGCACGCATCAACACGGTTGAAGAGCTAGAAATCCAGCTCATCGAAGCGAAGAAACTCGGTAAGCCTGTGATGCTCGACTTCTACGCCGATTGGTGTGTGGCGTGTAAAGAGTTCGAGAAGTACACCTTCCATCAAGCTGATGTGGAAAACAAGCTTTCTGACTTTGTACTGCTACAAGCCGATGTAACGAGAAACATGCCTCAAGACATTGAACTGCTTAAACAATTACAGGTACTTGGCTTACCGACGATTGAGTTCTGGGATGGCGAGGGTAACCATGTTCCAAATGCTCGTGTAACCGGTTTTATGCCTGCTGATGTATTCTTAAAACACATGCAAAACCACCAGCTATAACGGCAATATTCACTAAAATATAAGCCGAATCGAAAGCCGCACCGCCCCTCCGTAACGAGATGGCAGTGCGGCTTTTTTGCTATTCAGAGTAACGCTTTCTTATTCCGGGGATAAAAGTCGATATGGTTCAGACTTTTAATGCATAGATATTGTCCACATACTCAATCAGGATGATAATAAATATTAACTAAATTGTTAAAAGTATGAACGTCATGGACTCGACCTATACCATCATCATTGCTGATGACCACCCTCTCTTTCGCAACGCCCTGTTTCAGTCAGTTCATATGGCGATCAGTGGTGCGAACCTGCTTGAGGCCGATTCTCTCGATGCCTTACTGACTCTGCTAAAGAAAGAAGGCGAGCCGGATCTATTACTGCTCGATCTGAAAATGCCGGGCGCCAATGGCATGTCAGGCTTAATTCAACTGCGCGCTGAATACCCAGATCTACCGATTGTGGTGGTTTCTGCCAGTGAAGATGCCAGCGTGGTCACTCAGGTGAAGAGCCACGGTGCGTTTGGCTTTATTCCTAAGTCGAGTGATATGCGTGAGTTGGTGAGTGCACTGAATCAAGTGCTGAATGGCGACCCGTTCTTCCCTGAAGGGCTTATCACCAATAATGCAGCGTGTAGCGACCTTGCAGAAAAGATTTCCACACTGACGCCTCAGCAATACAAGGTATTAGGGATGCTTTCTGACGGCTTGCTTAACAAGCAAATCGCGTATGAATTGAATGTTTCGGAAGCGACCATCAAAGCACATATGACGGCCATCTTCCGTAAACTGGATGTGAAAAATCGTACTCAAGCGGTTATCTTGCTACAAGAAGTCCACAATTAAGCTTCACTGATATCCTCTTCTAAAGTCGTCTTAGGTAAACATAAACCCAACCTGACGACTTTATGATCATCTATCTCTGCAACCACCCAAGTGATGTCATGCCACTCAAAGCTATCACCCAATACAGAGTGTGCGCCAAGCTCTTGAGCAACCAATTGTTTTAGCGTCATTTCTCGCTCTTCTTCCGAGCCAAGTTCAATACCATAACAATCACTCACTGCCGCAACTGATAGCTCAACATCCAAGAAGAAGTCACCAAAGAATCGTGCCGCCTCTTCTGCTAGAGGCGCCTCACTGAACAACGAACTTAAGCTGTCCAAATCTTTGTCTTGACCAAGCACACATAAGATATCGTTCGCCTCTAACACGGTGCTGCCTGATGGGTGAAGCAAGGCATCCTTTCTAAACAGTGCAGTAATTCGCGTTCCTTCCGGCATAGACAAACGCTTTAGTGGTTCGCCCACACACCACTTCTCTTCTTTCAGCTTGTAGACAAACATCTCCCACTCACTAGCAGGGTAAATTTCAATGCCAGTACGAGAAATCGGTGTCGGCGTTGGAGGTAGCGTCACTTGAGCCAATCTCGCGACTTTCATCAAGCTGCCGCCTTGAACAATCAGCGACACCATAACCACGAAGAACGCGATGTTGAAGTAAAGCTGAGCATTAGGCAGGCCAGCCATCATCGGGAACACCGCCAGAATGATCGGTACCGCGCCGCGTAGACCGACCCAAGAAACAAACCAACGTTCCTTGGTGGTAAAGCTTCTGAACGGCAGCAAACCCAACCAAACCGACAGCGGACGAGCAAACAAAATCATACCGAAGGCCAGTGCCAGCGCAGGCAGAGCAATGTCCATCAACGTTGATGGCGTCACCAATAAACCCAATACCAAGAACATCACGATCTGGCTTAGCCACGTCATGCCATCAAGAACATTAAGAATCGAGTGTCGCGAGCGCGTCGGACGATTACCAATGAACAAGCCCACTAGGTAAATCGATAAGATGCCGCTGCCGCCAAGCATGTTAGAGAGCGCAAACAGAGCCACGCCCCCACTGAGTACCAGAATGGAATAAAGGCCATCAGCCAATTGTACTCGATTGATTAAGCTCCATAGAACCCAGCCGCCGCCAATACCAACAAGAGTACCGATACCAAACTGCATCGCAAAACTTTGCAGTAGGAAGTTCATCCCCATCTCAGCGTCAGGGTTACCTAACAGCGCAATTAAGGTCACCGTCAGGAAGACCGCCATTGGGTCGTTAGTGCCCGATTCGATCTCTAGGGTTGAACCAACACGCTCATTGAGACTCTGTCCTTTCAGCAAAGAGAATACCGCTGCCGCATCGGTTGAACCAACAATCGCCCCGACCAAGATGCCCTGCATTAATGACAAGTCAAACAGCCAAGCCGCCATTAATCCGGTTAAGGTTGCTGTACATGCGACACCTATCGTCGCCAGCGAGAGCGAAGGCCAGAAAGCGACCTTGAAGCTCGCCACCTTGGTTCGCATACCGCCATCCAACAGAATCACGGCAAGCGCAAGGTTACTCACCAAGTAGGTCAGTGAGTAATCATCGAAATGAATATTACCGGGTCCATCTTCACCCGCTAACATACCAACGAACAAAAAGATCAAAAGAATAGGAACGCCCAATCGTGAGGACACTTGTGAGAAAAGCACACTGATGGCGATGAGCACCGCACCAGTTAAAAATAAGTGGTTGATAGTTATTGCGTCCAATTCGTTCCCCCAAAGAATAAAACTCAAGATATAAGCATGTTGATCTTCTGCCGCTAAGCATGGCACGGTCGATGAAAGTGCTTTAGTTACTATAACAAACTTATGTTTCCCTTCGTGTCATACGCAGGGCTAAATACCGTTTCTCGGTCATTTAGTTGTTAAATTTTATGACTCGCAGTCTAATTCATCCCTTTTTGTTAGACCTTTGGCTAATTTAACAACATTGTAACATCACATTTTTCTATGGTTATGTCTCCTAGCTCCCATATTTCAGTACATTAGCGCTAATACCATCCCGACTAAAGTTGCACAGATCCCTTGACTTATCCTTGCTACATTCTAAATCGTAACATTACGTTAACACGCTATTTTACAAAACGGTTTCACAAAAACAGTTTCTACGAAAACGGAATAAAGGAGAAGGCAATGGCGTTCGAATCTACGGAACATGCTCAAGCCTACTGGAAGGAAAACTTGGGAATTATGGGAACACTGCTCGCGGTCTGGTTTGCGGTGTCTTACGGCGCTGGCATCTTATTTGTGGATGCCCTCAATACCGTTCAGTTTGGCGGGTTCAAGCTAGGATTTTGGTTCGCTCAGCAAGGTTCGATATACACCTTCGTGGCGCTGATATTTATTTACGTTGTCCGCATGAATGCGCTCGACAAAAAATACAACGTACAGGAAGACTAGAGGCTAGAACATGGATATTCAAACTTGGACGTTTATTCTCGTCGGTATTACTTTCGCGGTATATATCGGCATCGCAATCTGGGCTCGTGCAGGGTCTACTAGTGAGTTCTACGTTGCTGGCGGTGGTGTACACCCAGTAGCAAACGGCATGGCGACCGCTGCTGACTGGATGTCGGCAGCATCATTCATCTCAATGGCAGGTATCATCTCATTCGTTGGTTACGACGGTGCGGTTTACCTAATGGGTTGGACAGGTGGTTATGTACTACTTGCGCTATGTTTAGCACCTTACCTACGTAAGTTCGGTCAGTTTACGGTTCCTGATTTCATCGGTGAGCGTTACTACTCGAAAACGGCACGTATGGTAGCGGTATTCTGTGCAATCTTCGTATCGTTTACGTACGTTGCAGGCCAGATGCGTGGTGTGGGCGTTGTATTCTCTCGTTTCCTAGAAGTTGATATTAACCTAGGCATCATCATTGGTATGGGTATTGTGTTCTTCTACGCAGTACTAGGTGGCATGAAAGGCATCACTTATACGCAGGTAGCTCAATTCTGTGTCCTCATTTTCGCCTTCCTTGTTCCAGCAATCTTTACCTCAATCATGATGACAGGTAACCCACTTCCACAAGTTGGTATGGGCTCTACGCTATCAGGCACAGATGTTTACCTTCTTGATAAACTGGATGGACTGACCGAAGAACTCGGATTTACCGCCTATACCGAAGGTAACAAGAGCATGGTAGATGTATTCTTCATCTGTGCGGCTCTAATGGTCGGTACTGCGGGTCTTCCACACGTAATCATTCGTTTCTTCACGGTACCAAAAGTACGTGATGCTCGTATCTCAGCGGGTTGGGCACTACTGTTCATCTCATTGCTATACACAACAGCACCAGGCGTTGCAGCATTCGCTCGTGTAAACATGATCGAAACAATCAACGGCCCTGACATGCAAGGTGTCGCTGCAGCGGACGCACCAAGCTGGTACAAAAACTGGGAAAGCACTGGCCTAGTAGGTTGGGAAGATAAGAACGGCGATGGCAAAATGTTCTACTCGGGCGATGAGCGCAACGAGATGAAGATTAACCGTGACATCATCGTACTGGCTTCTCCAGAGCTAGCGAAACTACCAAACTGGGTTGTAGCACTGCTTGCAGCCGGTGGCCTAGCAGCCGCACTATCAACAGCCGCGGGTCTACTATTGGTCATCTCAACGTCGATTTCACATGACTTGTTGAAGAAAGGCTTCAGACCAAACATGACCGACAAGCAGGAGCTGTTAGCCGCTCGTCTGGCAGCCATGGTCGCGATTGTCGGTGCCGGTTACTTAGGTATTAACCCACCAGGCTTTGTAGCACAGGTAGTAGCGTTTGCCTTCGGCTTAGCCGCAGCATCCTTCTTCCCAGCGATTATCCTAGGTATCTTCTACAAGAAGATGAACAAGGAAGGCGCAATTGCAGGTATGTTGTCAGGTATTGCCTTCACAGCAAGCTACATCATCTACTTCAAGTTCATTAACCCAGCAGCAAGCACACCTGAAAACTGGTGGTTTGGTATCAGCCCAGAAGGCATCGGTACGCTAGGTATGTGTCTAAACTTCGTAGTATCGATTGCTGTAAACAAAGTAACTGCTGAAGTACCACAAGATGTACAAGATATGGTTGAGAACATCCGTTACCCGAAAGGTGCAGGTGAAGCTCACGACCACTAAGCACGACCATTAAACAAAGATGTTTAGCAAAAAATGAATCAGTACTTACATTGTAGGGATTAGGTACTGACTCCAGAAAGCCGATACTTCGTGTATCGGCTTTTTCTTTTTCTGCTCACTTTATAAAAAGATAAACAAAGGGTTGTTTTTAAAATTTTATTTGATAATAATTATCATTAACATCCAATAAAGAGATGCAGATGATGATGAAAGAGCAGCAGGTTCTCTATTCGAGATTTTACAAAGCACAGGATCGCTTTGCTTCATTAGAACAAGTTCAAGGCCATGAGCCGTTTGTAATTCGAGAGTATATCGAGTGTGCACTGACGCTTTCGGCTTACTATGAAAAGCATGCCGCTCAAGAAAACATCTTGTTGTGCGAGCTGTATCTACGCCAAGTTTTCTTTCATTTGATTGAAGCGATTGAGTCTCCTCAGCGCAGTTTCGCCTTTCGTCATATCTGCCTAGACTCTATTCACTCACCACTATTTTATTTGAAGCGCCACTACTGCCAGCAACCTCAAGGCCAAGCGCGTTTTTTGAATCTCAGCCAAACACTACAACAAGTCCAAGCCCCACTTGGCTAACAAGGATAGAACATGACCCTACAATTTCGGATTGAAAAAGACAGCATGGGCGAAGTGAAAGTCCCTGCCGATGCGCTATACCAAGCACAAACTCAGCGTGCAGCGTATAACTTCGCGTTTAGCTCTCACAAGATGCCGACCAGTTTTATTCAAGCACTGGCGTTAATTAAACAGGCAGCGGCAGATACCAATGCTCAGTTAGGTCTACTGGAAGGTGATATTGCCAACGCGATAGCCGAAGCCAGCCAAGAGATCATTGAGGGTAAACACCTCGATCAATTCCCTATCGATGTCTACCAAACCGGTTCAGGTACCAGTTCCAACATGAATGCCAATGAAGTGATTGCTACGCTTGCCTCAAGAAGCTTGCAAGGCGACGTGAACCCCAATGATCACGTCAACATGGGCCAAAGCAGTAACGATGTGGTGCCAACCGCAATTCAAGTGAGCGTTGCTTTGATGGCTGAAAATAAGCTATTACCTGCATTAACTCACCTTTCTGAAGCACTCACCATCAAACAACAGGAACTTGCGGAGGTCGTGAAGACCGGCCGCACTCATCTAATGGATGCGATGCCAATGACCTTTGCTCAAGAGCTAGGTGGTTGGAAATTTCAGATAGAACACGCTAAGCAAGCAATAGAGAACACCCTGCCCGCTATCAAGGCTTTAGCACAAGGTGGTACTGCGGTTGGAACAGGGATCAATGCTGACCCACGCTTTGCCGATAAGTTTGCGAGTAACCTGTCTCAATCGACAAAGATCAGTTTTAGCTCGAGTGAAAACTTCTTTTTTAGCCTCAGCAGTCAAGACGCGATCGTTGCGCTGTCAGGTCAGCTCAAAACGGCAGCAGTTGCGATCATGAAGATCTCAAACGATCTTCGCTGGATGAACTCTGGGCCGTTGGCTGGCTTAGGGGAAATTGAATTACAGGCTCTACAACCAGGCTCATCGATCATGCCTGGCAAGGTAAATCCTGTGATTCCTGAAGCTGCAGCTATGGCGGCGGCGCAAGTCATTGGCAACGACACCACCATTACCGTAGCCGGACAATCAGGTAACTTCCAACTTAATGTGATGCTGCCAGTGATTGCTCATAACGTGTTGGAAAGTATTGAGTTATTGGCAAACAGCTCAGTCGCTTTAGCGGACAAAGCCATCGCGACCTTCACGGTACGCCAAGACAATCTCGATTTGGCACTGTCAAAGAACCCAATCCTAGTGACCGCACTTAACCCTGTGATTGGCTACTTGAAGGCGGCTGATATTGCCAAGAAAGCTTACAAAGAAGGCTTACCAATTCTGGATGTCGCAGAAAGAGAAACCGATCTTAGCCGAGAAGAGCTCAGTAAACTGCTTGATCCAACCACACTGACACAAGGTGGCATTGCTGGTTAGTTATTGAATTAACAAGCGAATCGGCGTTCGCAAAAAAAACAGAGACAAAAAGGCCTCATCTGAGGCCTTTTCACTATCCGCTCACGAACGTACTAATCCGAGCCTGTTAACCCAAACTAGCTCACTCGATTCAAGACCGCTCTTAACTTAAGTGGTTTCACTGGCTTGGCAATAAAGCTAAAGCTGTTGGCCTTTATCGCTGCCAACATGTCATCGGTTCTATCGGCACTGATGATGACACCTTCAAAAGAATCTCCAAGGCGCAAGCGACACTGCTGCAGGACTTCGAGACCCGTTCTGCCATTATCTAAACGGTAATCAGAGAAAATCACATCAGGTAGCCAACCCTCATCTAGGCACTGCAAGCTTTCGACCAAATCAACCGCCGTCTTAACCTCACAGCCCCAACGTCCGATCAGGTTTTCCATACCGACTAAGATTTCTCGTTCATTATCGACACACAATATCTTGAGATGTTCGATGTCGCTGGTCGCCATTGGCGTCGAAGCTTGCACAACTGGAGCCACTTTTTCCGCTCTAGCTAAGGTGATGGAAAAGACACTGCCTTGCCCCGGCCATGAGCGCATCGAAATTTGATGGCCAAGCACATGAGCAATACCTTTCGAGATAGCCAGCCCTAACCCCAATCCTTGATCGGCTCGTACTTGGCTGCCACGAGTAAACTCTTCAAAGATTTCTTGTTGCTTGTCTTCATCGATACCGGTTCCATTATCCCACACATCAATTCGAACCTGTCCATTCACTCTTCTCGCACCCAGTACCACTTTCCCTTCCGGGTTATAGCGGAACGCATTGGTCAAAAAGTTCTGAATCACACGCCTCAACAGCTTAGGGTCTGAATGAATGAACAATGACGACGGAATCATCTTAAACTCAATTTTCTGTTGTCTCGCTAGAGCGCTAAATTCCGCGTTCAAATTGGTTAATACGTCATGCACGGCAATCGCGTGAATGTTGGTTTCTAACTTTCCGGACTCCAATCGAGAGATATCCAGCAAGTCACCAATCAAATCTTCTGCGGCGCCAAGTGCACTCTCGATGTGAGATGACAATTGCTTCACCTCTTGCTCTTTTGCCACCTCAGACAGTGACGAAGCAAATAGACGCGCGGCATTGAGCGGCTGCATCAAATCGTGGCTTACCGCGGCTAGAAAACGACTCTTAGATTGTGATTCTTGATCCGAAATCTGCGTGGCTTTTACCAAGCGATGGTTCAGTTTTTCGAGTTCTTGAGTTCGCTCATGCACTCTCGATTCCAAACTTTCGTTGGCATCTTTTAGCGCTTGCTCTGCTTGTCGGAATACCGTGATGTCGGTAAAGCTCATCACAAAGCCACCACTTGGCATCGGGTTACCTTGCACTTCAATCACTCGACCATCAGGACGAATGCGAGAAGAGGTATGTCGAGTGCCTTGCTCCAAATGATAAACACGGCGACGCACATGATCTTCAGGGTCACCCGGACCACACAAACCTTGCTGAGCATTATGGCGAATCACATCGGAGATCGGCCTGCCCACTTGTATCAAACCAGCAGGGAACTCAAACAATTCTAGATAGCGCTGATTCCACGCCACCAGCCTCATTTGTTTGTCGATTACTGCGATGCCTTGGCCAATATGTTCAATCGCGCCTTGCAGTAAACCACGGCTGAAGTCGTACAGTTCCGAAGCTTCATCCACGATGGTCGCGACTTCTTCAAGCTGCATGTTTCTTCCCTGTAAAGCGGAAGTAAGTACTAACTTAGCAGACGAAGCACCGAATACTCCGGCGAGCACGCGCTCTGCGTGTCGAATCAGACTTGCAGGCGCTTGTTGATTAGGAAGCAGCGGCTGACCGTGTTGTTGCCAATAGCTGTGTAAGGCACTTTTGGCACGCTTACGGCCTACAAAACGCGACGCCAGCATCTCTAATTCAGCGACCGTCACTCGGTTCTGGTAAAGGCTGATATTCTCGTTTTCAGGCAGCGGCGTGCCAACAAATGCTGCTGATTGTAAGCGCTCACTTAGGCTTGGGCGAGTCGTCATCGAAACCACGGCATAGCACAAGGTATTAAGTACAATACTCAGCACAATGCCCCAGTTTGAACTGCTGATATTCCAGCTACTGAGCAGTTCTGGCGGCGTGATAATCCATAGTAAAAGGTTACTTTCACTGTCGCCAGCCAACATGCTGGTTTGGCTCATCAAGGTAATCAGCCAAATCAACGAGCCCACCATTAAGCCGACATACACGCCCTTGCGGTTACCCGGGCGCCAGTACAAACCACCAATAAGTGCTGGCGCGAATTGAGCAATCGCAGCAAAGGAAAGAAAGCCAATCGCTGACAGTGAATGGATGGTATCGAGCGCCTGATAAAACAGCCAAGCACCCAGTAACAGCAGTAAAATTAGCCCGCGGCGAATCACCAATAGCAGGCCAGAAAAGTGTCGATGGGTTCTTTGAGTTAGGCGCATACGGCGCAGTAACAATGGCATCACTAAATCATTCGACACCATGATCGCCAAGGCGATGGTCGACACTATCACCATGCCACTTGCCGCAGACGTACCACCAAGGAAAGCCAGCAAGGCAATGTGATTAGCGCCTTCTGACATTGGCACACTGATCACATAGGTATCCGCTGGCATACCAGTAAGTAGTCCTTGTCCTGCCCAAGCAATTGGCAGCACGAACAGTCCCATCAAAATCAGGTAAAGCGGAAACAACCAGCGAGCGGTATGCAGGTCTTGAGGACGTTCGTTCTCTACCACCATGGTATGGAACTGGCGTGGCAGACAGACAATCGCCAACATGGTCAAAACGGTATGAATAATTAAGGTCGGAATATTGGGTGATTCGTAGGTGGAAGCCGCCACATCAAGCAAGTCGATCTTGTCGCTGCTCATCGCCAGATACATGATGAATAGGCCAACGATCAGGAATGCCGCGAGCTTAACGATGGATTCAAACGCCACCGCCATCATCATGCCACGGTGATGCTCTGTGTTATCAATGTGTCTTGTACCAAACAGCATGGTGAAAATAGCCAAAGCACCGACCACAAACCAAGACACATGATAGTCCTGATAACCGAAGTCAGCCGCTAGGTTGGGTGCAACAATATCCAACCCCATGGTAATACCACGCAGTTGCAGAGCAATATAAGGAAGGATACCAACCACGGCGATAACCGTCACCGCCACCGCTAAGCCCTGAGATTTTCCATAACGAGCCGCGATAAAGTCGGCAATGGAGGTGATATGTTCCCGCTTCGCAATCAGGATCAGCCGCGCCAAGATCCGCCAGCCTAGTGTAAAGACTAGAATCGGGGCGAGGTAAATGGGTAAAAAAGACCAAGGGTTGTTACTCGCCTGCCCGACCGTTCCATAGAAGGTCCAAGAGGTACAATACACGGCAATCGAAAGGCTATAGATCCACGGGCGCCAACGCGATAGCCAACGAACCTGCCTGTCTCCATACCAAGCGATCAGAAATAACACGCCCAAGTAGGCTAAAGAGACTGGAATTACTATCCATCCTTGCATTGAAAACCCTTTTTTCATCCATAAAAAAACCTCTCCATAAGGGAGAGGTTTCATTTAACTAAGGATGGGTGATTAACTCAATCGCATCGCTTAAATTCTGTGCTTTAGACTCTAATTATCAGCATTTGCTGTGAGATTCTGACTGTTCCGAATCTGATTGATTAATCTCAACCACTGAACTTCTTTCATCCAACTTAATGAACAGAGCAAGTGCACCCATTGCAGCCATGCCCCAGAAGATATTTGCGCCCCAAAGCTCATAACCCCAACCACTTAAGGTGGTCATCAGTGCAATAAAGGCACCTAATGGAATCGCGTTATACAGGGCTTGTAGCGCAACCATCTTGTTTTGTTCTTCAGATTGGATGTATTGAATCGCGGCGATGTGTGCCATGGCAAATGTCACACCGTGCAGCAACTGCACCATCACCAGTGCAAAAATCGCCGTGGTTGATGCGGTTATACCCCAACGCGCCATCACCCCAATAGCCGCGACGACAAACAAAGTACGCAGTGACCAGCCTGAGAATAATCGCTTACTCAGAGCAAATACGGCCACTTCAGCAACAACACCTAAACTCCACAAATAACCGATGATAGCTTCTGAGTGACCCGCTTCTTTCCAATAAATCGCACTAAAACTGTAGTAAGCCGCATGACTACCTTGCAGCAGCGCCATCAAGGCTAAAAACTTTACCACTGACGACTCACGCAGCAGTTCACCTAGTTTTGGTCGCGCCGCTTGTTGCTCAGATTGTGTTACTGGCATCACATTGGGGTTTCTCATCGCAAGAATCAATGACAGCAACACACCGGCAAGCGCAGTATACAAAATCATGTCAGTGCCGAATTGTGCCACCAAATAGCCAACAACCGTTGAACCTGCGATAAAGGCAATTGATCCCCAAAGACGAGTTCGGCCGTAGTCGAGCATTTTCAAACGACTGTAATGGTTAGCCATCGCATCAGAAAGAGGAATGATCGGCCCACAACAGAGGTTAAACAGTACCGTTGCCAACAACATCAGTATAAAGCTGCCACCGGTGAAGAAGTGGAAACCGACAAACAGCAGCGCAGCGAAACTCAAACAGCGTAGCGCTGGCATCAAGTGTTCCACTTTATGGATACGCGGCGTAATCACTAAGTTGGCCACACAACGAGTCGCAAAGCCGATACCAATCAATACGCCAATATCACCAGCAGACACGCCTTGGTCTTCAAACCACAACGCCCAAAATGGCAAATACACGCCATACGCAAAAAAGAAACCAAGAAAATACTGAGAGATCCAGCCATAGGGTGAAGGGCTAAACATAAATGACCTATAAAGTGTGCGGAAAAAGGCAGCACCAATTATGCCTATCTCGCATACGATGAAAAAGGGAATTATTACTGGGATAGTATTCCCATATTCAATGGGTCTGGATATCGCATTTCAACAAGAGATTTCACGCTCATCAATACTCATACTCGCATTTAGACTAAAGTCGTCTGGAGCTTCGCTGGTATTTTGTCAGACTGATTAAAGACTCCCATTTCTTCTTGTGATGCTTATGCCTGACAAATTTAATATGCAGCACCCGCCCTTCGATAGCCTGTCCGACGCCGAACAGTTGAAGCTTCGCTCTTCATTAGACGTGGTGTATTACCGCTCTCAAGAAGTGATACTGGAAGCTGAAAGGCCGAGCCGACACCTGCATATTTTGATCAAAGGAGCTGTTGAAGAGCGCGCGAGCAGTGATGGTGAGATTTACGCACACTATGCCAATGACGATATTTTTGATGTCCGCAGCCAGTTTGAACCCCACACCAAACACCGATATATCGCACTCGAAGATACATTAAGTTATCTGCTGCCCACCGATATTTTTCTTGAGCTTTACCACGCCAATGGCCAATTCGCTGCCTACTTTGATAGCAACCTATCAACACGAAAAGCTTTGATAGAAGCCGCCCAGCAGCAACAGAATCTTGCCGAGTTTATATTAACCAAAGTGGATGACTCTATCTATCACCCACCACTGATACTTGAACCAAACCAACCGATCAACCAAGTCACTCAAACCCTTAAAGAACAAGGGTTAGACTCGGCCCTAGTCCATTTGGAACATAATGATCCAAAAGCTTTTGGATCATCATGTTCCTTGCCGTATGGAATCGTCACTCGAACCAATTTATTGCATGCTGTGATGCTCGATAATTTCACACTGGATGCGCCTGTCGGTGAGATCGCAACGTTTCCGGTGATGCACGTGAACCAAGGCGATTTCTTATTTAACGCCATGATTACCATGACCAGAAATCGAGTAAAAAGGTTGATGGTTTGTGATGGTAAAAATGCGGTCGGCATGGTGGATATGACACAGATTCTCAGTGCATTCTCCACACACTCCCACGTTCTTACTTTGCGTATTGCGCGCGCCACCAGCGTTGAAGAATTGGCAATGGCATCCAACAAACAACGTCAACTGGTCGAGAGCTTGCTCAGTAATGGGATTCGCACACGCTTTATCATGGAGCTGATTTCTGCGGTCAACGAACAGATCATAGAGAAGGCTTTTGAGTTGGTGATCCCACCTGCACTGCATAATCATTGCTGCCTAATCGTGTTGGGTTCTGAGGGGCGTGGAGAGCAAATTCTCAAAACCGATCAAGACAACGCTCTGATTATTCAAGATGGTTTGGAATGGCATCAATGCCAAAGTGCCATGAACGACCTCACCCATACCCTTCAACAATTGGGTTACCCACTGTGCCCGGGCAACGTAATGGTCAACAATCCGAAATGGGTGCATTCAGAACAAGAGTGGAAACAAACCCTCACCCATTGGGTAAAAAAAGCCACGCCAGACACCGTGATGGATATCGCGATCATGGCAGATGCACACGCAGTAGCGGGGAATAGAGAGTTATTAAAACCTGTAAAGCAGCACCTCAGTGATTTAATGCTCGGACAAGAATTGATTCTGACGGAGTTCTGCCGCCCGGCGCTGAACTTCTCAGTTCCCCTGACCCTGTTTGGTAATGTGAAGCAATCTAAGTCCGGACTCGATATCAAACAAGGCGGTATTTTCCCTATCGTGCATGGTGTGAGAGCGCTTTGCCTAGAACATGGTGTCACGGTCAACAACACCTTCGAACGCATTGAGCAGCTGGTCAGCAAGATAGTATTAGAGCAAAGTACTGCCGATAATCTCAGTGAAGCACTCAAGCAATTCTTTAAGTGGCGCTTAGCCCAAAGGCTTTCTCAGCAGCACAGCAGCAACAAGATTAACGTCAAACTGATGGAACGAGCAGACAGGGATCTGCTTCGTCATAGCCTGCACGTGGTGAAGAAATTCAAGCAATGGCTCGGCTACCACTATCAGATACGGGATTAGGCATTGAACGATGAATAGGTTGGTTCGCTATTACTGGCATCACAAGCTCAAAGGCTCCCTCTATCAGCCTCTGTTTACTGCGCCTATTGATCATGAATATGTATCGCTCGATTGTGAAACCACCAGCCTAGATCCCAATCAGGCAGAATTAGTTACCATTGCCGCGACCAAGATCATCGGTAACCGAATCATTACCAGCCAACCTTTTGAAGTCCGGTTGCGCGCCCCCCAATCGCTCGATTGCAATTCAATAAAAATCCACCGTATCCGTCATCAAGATCTAAAGCACGGCATCGAAGAAAAACAGGCTTTAATCGAGCTACTGAACTTCATTGGAAATCGTCCTTTAGTCGGCTATCACATCCGCTATGATAAAAAAATTCTCGACCGCGCCTGTTTAAAACAGCTTGGATTTCCACTGCCTAACCGATTAGTCGAAGTGAGCCAACTCTATCAAGACAAACTCGAAAGACAGCTGCCCAATGCCTATTTTGATCTCAGTATGGACGCCATCTGTCGCCAACTCGATTTACCTATCCCGGTCAATAAACATGATGCATTACAAGACGCTATCTCCGCTGCGCTGATCTTTGTGCGCCTGAAACATGGTGACCTTCCCCGTTTCAACTCTTCTTATTCTTAATTCAACCACTGTCGCTTCACATAGAGAGCAACATCTCAAAATTGAACTTAACTCGCTATTTTGTAAGTGAAAAGCAGCGTCTCATCCTAAAGTCTAATTGTGGAAATCGCCGTCCTAGCCGAGAGTGATAACACAAAGACGGTTCTGTAATAGACCTAGAAACTGAACACAAAGGAAGTTGCCAGTTCATTAGGAATGTAGGCACAAGGAGAGATGCAATGAGTGAAGCCCACGTTTATCCGGTAAAAGAAAATATTAAATCAACCACACACGCGGATAATGACACTTACCTAGCCATGTACCAGCAATCTGTTTCTGACCCTGAAGGCTTTTGGGGTGAACACGGAAAAATCGTTGATTGGATCAAACCTTTCACACAAGTAAAAAACACCTCTTTCGACCCTGGCCACATTGATATTCGCTGGTTTGAAGATGGCACGCTTAACGTTTCGGCTAACTGTATCGACCGCCACCTTGCTGAGCGCGGTGATGAAGTCGCTATCATCTGGGAAGGCGATGACCCGGCAGATGATAAAACTCTAACTTTTAATGAACTGCATAAAGAAGTGTGCCTGTTTTCGAATGCTCTAAAAGAGCAAGGCGTGCGCAAAGGTGATGTGGTTTGTTTATACATGCCAATGGTGCCAGAAGCGGCAGTAGCCATGCTGGCGTGTACCCGTATCGGTGCGGTTCACACAGTCGTATTTGGTGGTTTCTCACCAGAAGCACTGTCTGGTCGTATTATCGATTCAAATTCTAAAGTCGTTATCACTGCCGATGAAGGCGTGCGTGGCGGCCGTGCTGTTCCACTGAAAAAGAATGTCGATGAAGCACTGACGAACCCTGAAGTGAAAAACATCGAGAAGGTTGTTGTATTCAAACGCACTGGCGGTGATGTGGCATGGCACGAACATCGCGATGTGTGGTGGCACGATGCTATTGCTAATGTATCTGCAGATTGCCCACCAGAAGAGATGAACGCAGAAGATCCACTATTCATCCTTTATACGTCAGGCTCAACAGGTAAACCTAAAGGCGTTATGCACACCACAGGTGGCTACCTTGTTTATGCTGCGATGACCTTCAAATACGTATTCGATTACCAAGAAGGCGAGACTTTCTGGTGTACAGCCGATGTGGGTTGGATTACCGGTCACACATATCTTGTTTACGGACCGCTTGCTAATGGCGCAAAAACGATTCTGTTTGAAGGCGTGCCAAATTACCCGAACACCAGCCGCATGAGCGAAGTGGTCGATAAGCACCAAGTTAATATTCTTTATACGGCGCCAACGGCTATTCGTGCATTGATGGCGAAAGGCAATGAAGCCGTTGAAGGTACTTCTCGTGACAGCCTAAGAATCATGGGCTCAGTGGGTGAACCTATCAACCCAGAGGCGTGGGAGTGGTACTACAAAACAATCGGTAATGAGCAATCTCCAATTGTTGATACATGGTGGCAAACAGAAACGGGCGGTATCTTGATTGCACCGCTACCAGGCGCAACAGACCTGAAACCGGGCTCTGCAACTCGTCCATTCTTCGGTGTGCAACCGGCACTGGTTGATAACATGGGTAACATCATTGAGGGTGCAACAGACGGCAACCTAGTGATTCTTGACTCTTGGCCAGGCCAAATGCGTACCGTTCATGGCGATCATGACCGCTTCGAACAGACTTACTTCTCGACCTTTAAAGGCATGTACTTCACCAGTGACGGCGCTCGTCGTGATGAAGACGGTTACTACTGGATTACGGGGCGTGTCGATGATGTACTTAACGTATCAGGTCACCGTATGGGTACTGCTGAGATTGAATCGGCTCTAGTCGCGTTCGATAAGATTGCAGAAGCCGCGATTGTGGGCATCCCTCATGATATTAAAGGCCAAGCGATTTACGCTTACATCACGCTGAATGATGGTGAGTTCCCAACCGCAGAGCTTCATAAAGAAGTAAAAGACTGGGTACGTAAAGAGATTGGCCCAATTGCAACGCCAGATGTACTGCACTGGACCGACTCTCTACCAAAAACTCGTTCGGGTAAAATCATGCGTCGTATCCTGCGTAAAATCGCGACTGGCGATACAGGTAACCTAGGTGATACCTCGACACTGGCCGACCCAAGTGTGGTTGATAAGCTGATTGCCGAGAAAGCAGAACTGGCATAAGCAACCAGTCACAGCAGCTAATCACTGTTTAAAACAGCACTTTCTAAACCGTCACCTATGTGGCGGTTTTTTTATGGCTGATCTTGATCTCAAATATCCCGCCCCAAATTAAGGCTAAGACGCTTTTTTGTTAAGTTGGTAACAATTCCAAGCTGTATCAATAGGAGATTAGACCAGTAAATTGCTGCGATTTGCGCTGAATTAGCTATAATCTGGTTCTAATTTTTAAATTTGGGTTTTTCTCACTGGAAATTAACCGCAAATTTTCAATAAAATGGCAACATTCACGTTCGTAAACACGATAAAGGAAGATAGCCCCACGATGTCTACAAAGTTTCGCATTCTAGTTTTAAATGGCCCAAACCTTAACCTGTTAGGCCTTAGAGAGCCCGCACACTACGGTTCTCAAACACTTGACCAGATTATTAGCTCACTGACCGAGCAAGCGAAAGCACACGATGTTGAGCTATCTCACTTACAGTCAAATCGTGAGTACGAACTGATTGAAGCTATCCATAGTGCTTATCAAAATGTTGATTTTATTATTATCAACCCAGCAGCCTTTACACATACCAGTGTGGCACTGCGTGATGCACTACTTGGCGTTGCCATACCATTTATTGAGGTTCATCTATCGAATGTTCACGCGCGTGAACCATTCCGTCACCACTCTTACCTATCTGATAAAGCAGAAGGTGTGATTTGTGGCTTAGGTGCCCAAGGTTATCAATTTGCTTTGACCGCTGCGCTCAGCAAGCTCAACTCAAAGTAAACATAAACAACGAACTATTACTAACCTACTCAGTCATAGAGTAAGTTCAATTAACAGATAAAGAGAAAGAAACAATGGATATTCGCAAAATCAAAAAGCTAATCGAATTGGTTGAAGAGTCTGGTATTTCTGAGCTAGAAATCTCTGAAGGTGAAGAGTCAGTACGAATCAGTCGTAACAGCACTGCACCTGTAGCACCTGTTCAATATGCAGCTGCTCCAGCACCTGTAGCGGCAGCAGCTCCTGCGGCGGCACCTGTAGCAGCAGAAGCAGCAGCTCCTGCAGTTCCAGCTGGTCACCAAGTTCTTTCTCCAATGGTTGGTACTTTCTACGGCGCTCCAAGCCCAGACGCAAAACCATTCGTTAAAGTTGGTCAATCTGTAACTGCTGGCGAAACGCTATGTATCGTTGAAGCAATGAAAATGATGAACCAAATCGAAGCTGATAAATCTGGTGTTGTAACAGCTATCCTAGTTGAAGACGGTCAACCAGTAGAATTCGACCAAGCTCTAGTAATTATCGAATAATAGAGAGCACTCATTATGTTAGATAAATTAGTAATCGCGAACCGTGGTGAGATTGCACTACGTATTCTGCGTGCATGTAAAGAGCTTGGCATTAAAACGGTAGCGGTTCACTCAACTGCTGACCGTGACCTTAAGCACGTACTGCTTGCAGACGAAACCATTTGTATCGGTCCAGCTCGTGGTATCGATAGCTACCTAAACATCCCTCGTATCATCAGCGCAGCTGAAGTTACAGGTGCAGTAGCTGTTCACCCTGGCTACGGCTTCCTATCTGAAAATGCAGACTTTGCAGAACAGGTAGAGCGCAGTGGCTTTATCTTCGTTGGCCCTAAAGCTGAAACCATTCGCATGATGGGTGACAAAGTGTCAGCTATCACGTCAATGAAGAAAGCTGGCGTACCTTGTGTACCAGGTTCTGACGGCCCTCTTGATGATGATGAAGTGAAAAACAAAGCGCACGCTAAACGCATTGGCTTCCCAGTTATCATCAAGGCATCTGGCGGCGGCGGCGGTCGTGGTATGCGTGTTGTTCGTTCTGAAGCAGAATTAACAGAAGCGATCGCGATGACTCGTGCTGAAGCAAAAGCATGTTTCAACAACGACATGGTTTACATGGAGAAATTCCTAGAAAACCCACGTCACATTGAAGTACAAGTGCTTGCAGATGGCCAAGGTAATGCTATCCACCTAGGTGAGCGTGACTGTTCAATGCAACGTCGTCACCAGAAAGTTGTGGAAGAAGCGCCAGCTCCAGGTATCACTGAAGAGATGCGTAAGTACATTGGCGAACGTTGTACTCGTGCATGTATTGAGATCGGTTACCGCGGTGCAGGTACATTTGAATTCCTATACGAGAACGGTGAATTCTACTTCATCGAAATGAACACTCGTATCCAGGTTGAACACACGATTACTGAAATGGTAACGGGTATCGACCTAGTGAAAGAACAGCTACGTATTGCAGCTGGTCAGCCTCTATCATTCACTCAGGATGACATTAAGCTGCGTGGCCACTCAATCGAATGTCGTATCAATGCTGAAGATCCAGTTCGTTTCCTACCTTCACCAGGTAAGATTGAACGTTTCCACGCACCAGGCGGCATGGGCGTACGTTGGGAATCTCACATCTACACGGGTTACACAGTGCCACCACACTACGATTCAATGATTGGTAAGCTGATCACTTACGGTGAGAACCGTGATGTTGCTATCGCTCGTATGAAGAACGCATTGGGTGAAATGATTGTTGAAGGTATTAACGTTAATACTGAGCTTCAACTGTCTATTATGAACGACGAAAACTTCCAACACGGTGGTGCAAACATCCACTACCTTGAGAAGAAACTTGGTTTGTCATAATCCGTTCGTTTAAGAACAGTCAAAATGCTCACTTCGGTGAGCATTTTTGTTTTTGAACCGCCGAAAAAATCAATCTTTAATCCCCATTATATTCCGTGGGGTTTTGGTGAATTTGCTCATATTTTCTGCTAGAATCGCCATCCAATTTTTCTCATATAGAAGATGCAGCCATGCCTTGGATTCAAATCAAGCTTAATGCTACCAATGAAAATGCCGAACAAATCGGCGACATGTTAATGGAAGAGACTGGTGCTCTTTCTGTAACTTTCCTGGATGCACAAGATACCCCTGTATTTGAGCCTCTGCCAGGCGAAACTCGCCTTTGGGGTGATACTGACATTCTCGCGCTTTACGACGCTGAGACTGATACTGGTGTCATTCTAGCGCAGATTAAAGCAAGCAACATGTTCCCTGCAGACTTTGCTCATAAAGTAGAGCAAATTGAAGACAAGGATTGGGAGCGTGAATGGATGGACAACTTCCACCCAATGAAGTTTGGTGAGCGTTTATGGATCTGCCCTAGCTGGCGCGATATCCCTGAACCTGACGCTGTTAACGTAATGCTAGACCCTGGCCTTGCATTTGGTACAGGTACTCACCCGACAACGGCATTGTGTCTTGAGTGGCTTGAAGGCTTAGACCTTGCAGGCAAAACCGTGATCGACTTCGGTTGTGGCTCAGGCATCCTAGCGATCGCTGCGATCAAACTAGGCGCAGCAAAAGTTATCGGGATCGACATTGATCCTCAAGCTCTGCTTGCATCAAAAGACAACGCACAACGCAATGGCGTTGCTGAGCAACTAGAGGTGTTCTTGCCACAAGATCAACCGGAAGGTTTGCTAGCAGACGTTGTTGTTGCCAACATTCTTGCGGGTCCATTACGCGACCTTTCTGGCATCATCAAGGGCCTAGTTAAGCCAAATGGTGTACTTGCGATGTCGGGTGTTTTAGATACACAAGCAGAAGATGTTGCCACTTATTATCGTGATGAGCTTCACATTGATCCGATCATCGAACAACAAGAATGGTGTCGAATCTCAGGTCGCAAGCAAGGCTAGACAAGACTTTGGGCGCTAATTGACTGAAATTTAAACAAATTACAAAAACAAATTGTAAATGCTCAAATATTAGTCTTTTCACGCAGCGAAAAAATGCGTAAAATGCGCGCCCTTGCTGGTACAGAACTGTGATGACATTTTTGAAAATCGGAAATTATCAACTTAAGAACAATCTAATCGTCGCTCCTATGGCTGGCGTAACGGATAGACCATTCCGTGAGTTGTGTCTTCGCTACGGGGCGGGGATGGCAGTCAGTGAAATGATGTCCTCCAATCCGAAAGTTTGGAAAACGTCAAAGTCTCAGCAGCGTATGGTACATGAAGGCGAATCGGGCATTCGTTCAGTACAAATCGCTGGTGCAGATCCACAGCTTATGGCCGAGGCTGCTCAATTTAATGTCGATAACGGTGCGCAAATCATCGATATCAACATGGGTTGTCCAGCCAAAAAAGTGAATAAGAAGCTTGCGGGCTCAGCCTTACTGCAGCATCCAGAACTCATTGAAGACATTCTGAAAGCGGTGGTAAATGCTGTCGACGTTCCAGTAACGTTGAAAACGCGCACAGGCTGGGATACAGACAATAGAAACTGTGTCCAAATCGCGAAAATAGCCGAAGACTGCGGCATACAAGCTCTTGCGCTCCATGGAAGAACTCGCGCTTGTATGTACAAAGGTGAGGCAGAATACAAACACATTAAAGCAGCGAAACAAGCAGTATCTATTCCGGTTATCGCTAACGGTGATATCGATAGTCCGGAAAAAGCGAAGTTTGTGCTGGAGTACACCGGCGCTGATGCTTTAATGATAGGTCGACCTGCCCAAGGACGTCCTTGGATTTTTAACGAAATCCTACACTATTTGGAAAACGGCACCACGATGGACCCACTCCCGATTTCGGAAGTGAAAGACATCATGCTTGGTCATGTGCACGCTCTACATGAATTTTATGGAGAGTTTTTAGGCCCTCGCATCGCTCGTAAGCATGTGGGTTGGTATCTAAAAGAACATGAACAAGCGAGTGAGTTTCGCCGTACCTTCAACGCATTCGAAGCAGGTGATCTGCAGCTTGAAGCGCTAGAAGGTTTTTTTGATAACGTTGCACCATAATTACGAGAAGAGCTAGACCGAATATGTTCGAACAAAATCTGACTTCAGAAGCATTGACAGTAACTACAGTTACATCACAAGACCAAATCACGCAGAAGCCACTACGTGACTCAGTTAAAGCATCATTGAAAAATTACCTTGCTCAATTAAACGGTCAAGAAGTCAGCGAGTTATACGAATTAGTATTAGCTGAAGTTGAACAGCCACTACTAGACACTATCATGCAGTACACTCGCGGTAACCAAACTCGCGCAGCAACCATGATGGGTATTAACCGCGGTACTCTTCGCAAGAAACTTAAAAAATACGGCATGAACTAATCGTTCTTTCGTAATTTATTGAATTGAAAGCCAAGCTCATTGTTGAGTTTGGCTTTTTTTTGGCTTGTCGATCCGTGATAGTCGCTGATTACTCTCCAGTGCGACAGCAGCGACCTTTGTCGACGTTTGCTGAGTCCAAGGCTGCTAGAATCGAACAATGGCTTGCATCATCGTCTACGTGACCACAACACGCATCATTAATCTTTTTAAGTGCGGTGCGAATCTTAGTTAACTCGGTAATCTTCTCATCAATCATCTCTAGCTTTGCTGAGGTAATCGACTTCACTTCAGCGCAACTGTGCTGTGTGGCCTCGAGGCGAATCTCAAGCAATTCTTTAATCTCGTCCAAACTCAGCCCCAACGCTTTAGATTTGAGAATAAACGTCACCTGTTTCTGGTTATTTTCATCATATAGGCGATAACCCGAGTCACTGCGACTGGCTGGCGCGATCAGGTTATTCTTCTCATAAAATCGCAAGGTATCGGCTGTCACACCGCATCGCTTCGCTAATTCACCGATCTGAAACATGTTTTTTCCTACTGTTTCGTCCATTCCACAATTAACCTTATCGTTACTTTTCAGGCTGAAATGGCACTTTTCATAATTAATTTTGAGATGCCAAACGATTGCGCGAGCTTTTTTGTAATAAATTAGTTAGAATCTGCGCCATCAAATTTGGAGTTGGTTATCTTATAGCTTAATCATAAGACTAACCCAAAAGGTCTTTACCAAAACTGGCCAATATTTTATCTCTTACTGGTATCTAAGATAATCCACGCTAAGAAGATAGAAACAAGTTCTTTTTTGGCAAATATCTTTATTTTAACCCCATGAATTTGAGGAAGATGGAAGCATGAATAACGCTCGTCCAATTCGCCGCGCTCTAATCAGCGTATCAGACAAAACTGGTATCGTTGAATTTGCACAAGCTCTTGCTAACCGTGGTGTAGATATCCTATCTACCGGTGGCACTGCTCGCCTGCTTGCTGAAAAAGGCATCTCTGTTACAGAAGTATCTGACTACACTGGTTTCCCAGAAATGATGGATGGCCGTGTTAAGACTCTGCACCCAAAAGTTCATGGTGGTGTTCTAGGTCGTCGTGGCCAAGATGATGACGTGATGGAAACTCACGGTATCAACCCTATCGATATGGTTGTTGTAAACCTATACCCATTCGCAGAAACCGTTGCTAAAGAAGGTTGTACCCTTGCTGATGCTGTTGAGAACATCGACATCGGCGGCCCTACAATGGTTCGCTCTGCAGCGAAAAACCACAAAGACGTAACGATCGTTGTTAACGCACACGACTACGAGCGCGTTGTCGCTGAAATGGACGCGAACGATAAATCTCTAACACTAGAGACTCGCTTCGACCTCGCTATCGCAGCATTCGAGCACACCGCTTCTTACGACGGCATGATCGCAAACTACTTCGGCACTATGGTTCCATCTTACGGTGAGAACAAAGAAGGTGACGAACCTTCTCCTGAAAACAAGAGCAAATTCCCTCGCACGTTCAACCAACAGTTCGAGAAAAAGCAAGACATGCGCTACGGTGAGAACAGCCACCAGGCAGCCGCATTCTACGTTGAAGCAAACCCTGAAGAAGCATCAGTTTCTACAGCTCGCCAGATTCAAGGTAAAGCCCTTTCTTACAACAACATCGCTGACACCGACGCAGCACTTGAGTGTGTGAAAGAGTTCGACCAGCCAGCATGTGTGATCGTTAAGCACGCTAACCCATGTGGTGTTGCACTAGGTGAAGACATCCTAGAAGCTTACGACCGTGCATTCAAAACAGACCCAAGTTCTGCATTTGGCGGCATCATCGCTTTCAACCGTGAGCTAGACGCTGCAACAGCAACGGCTATCACTGAGCGTCAATTCGTTGAAGTTATCATTGCACCATCAGTTTCTGCTGAAGCAGTAGCAATCGTAGCGGCTAAGAAAAACCTTCGCCTACTTGAGTGTGGTGAGTGGACAACGAAGACAACTGGCTTTGACGTTAAACGCGTTAACGGTGGTTTGCTAGTTCAAGACCGCGACCAAGGCATGGTGTCTGAAGATGACCTTAAAGTGGTTTCTAAGCGCCAACCTACAGCTGAAGAATTGAAAGATGCTCTATTCTGCTGGAAAGTAGCGAAATACGTTAAATCTAACGCTATCGTTTACTCGAAAGGCGACATGACAATTGGTGTTGGCGCTGGCCAAATGAGCCGCGTTTACTCTGCGAAAATCGCAGGCATCAAAGCTGCAGACGAAGGTCTACAGGTTGAAGGCTGTGTGATGGCATCAGATGCATTCTTCCCATTCCGTGACGGTATCGACGCGGCTGCAGAGGCTGGTATCAAGTGTGTTATCCAACCGGGCGGCTCTATGCGTGATGACGAAGTTATCGCAGCAGCAGACGAACACGGCATGGCGATGATCTTTACGGGCATGCGTCACTTCCGCCACTAATCAGAATAGGCTCTAGGTTTTCCTAGAGCCTTTTTTATTCGTTTAACCGTTCATTAATGTTGGCGTTTTACTCATCAACGTTAATAGAAATTTTAATTTTTAGAGCAAAATCAGATTGCCTAGTTCAAGGAAAACACGCGGAGCTTATGACTATAAGTGAGCATGTTTGACGCCGAAATAGGTAATCTGATGAAGCTATCAAAGGTAAAATAAAATGAATGTATTAATTATTGGTGCTGGCGGTCGTGAGCATGCACTAGGTTGGAAAGCAGCACAAAACCCAAACGTTGAAACAGTATTCATCGCTCCAGGTAACGCAGGCACTGCACTTGAGCCAAAACTAGAGAACGTAAACATCGGCGTTGAAGACATCGCTGGTTTAGTCGCGTTTGCTCAAGATAAAAAAATCGAACTGACTATCGTGGGCCCTGAAGCACCATTGGTTATCGGTGTGGTTGATGCATTCCGCGAAGTAGGTTTGCCAATCTTCGGCCCTACTCAAGCTGCAGCACAGCTTGAAGGCTCTAAAGCATTCACTAAAGACTTCCTAGCTCGTCATGATATCCCAACAGGTTACTACTCAAACTTCACTGAGATTGAGCCAGCTATCGCTTACGTTCGCGAGCAAGGCGCTCCTATCGTAGTGAAAGCTGACGGTCTTGCGGCAGGTAAAGGCGTTATCGTTGCGATGACCCTTGAAGAAGCAGAAGACGCAATCAAAGACATGCTAGCGGGCAACGCCTTTGGCGAAGCAGGCAGCCGCGTTGTTATCGAAGAGTTCCTCGAAGGCGAAGAAGCAAGCTTCATCGTAATGGTTGACGGCTCTAGCGTGCTTCCTATGGCCACCAGCCAAGATCACAAACGTGTTGGCGACAAAGACACTGGGCCAAACACGGGCGGCATGGGTGCTTACTCTCCTGCGCCGGTTGTAACTCCAGAAATCCACAACCGTATCCTTGAGGAAGTTATCTACCCAACGGTACGTGGTATGGACGCAGAAGGCGCACCTTACACAGGTTTCCTTTACGCTGGCCTAATGATCGATGCTGACGGCACACCTAAAGTTATCGAATACAACTGCCGCTTTGGCGACCCTGAAACGCAACCTATCATGATGCGTATGGAGTCAGACCTTGTTGAACTTTGCCTAATGGCTATCGACGAGAAGCTCGACGAAGCAGAATCGAAGTGGGATCCACGCGCTTCTATCGGTGTTGTTCTTGCGGCTGGCGGTTACCCTGCTGACTACGCAAAAGGTGACGTTATTTCACTACCAACAAGCGAAGTTGAAGGCCAAAAGGTTTTCCACGCGGGTACGACAAATAATGAAGCTGGCGACGTTGTGACAAACGGCGGTCGTGTACTTTGTGCAACAGCACTGGGCAATACGGTTTCTGAGGCTCAAGAGCGCGCTTACGCGTTGACGAAGCAAGTTAGCTGGAATGGTATGTTCCACCGCAATGATATTGGTTACCGTGCGATTGCGCGCGAACAAGAGCAGTAAACAATCTTGTTGCTCGCTTACTTTCCAATAACAGTAAGCAAATGACAGCAAGTGAATAACAGAAAAAGGCGCCTCAATAGGCTAATGCCGTTCACTTAAGA
>NZ_JBFRLK010000014.1:0-51954 GCF_041469805.1 Vibrio sp. 10N.286.48.C11
TAGCGCTACTTATCATGGCAACGTCTAGCGCTGCCATGGCACAAAATGTGACCTCAATGGAACAGCAAAAAGTCGATAACGACATGCTACAACTGGCCGACGTTCAACAAGAAGCGGCGTTGTTCATGGTTGAAGAAAATTCAGACTACGTGGAGATTGACTACATTGGTCAGTGGGTTGACGTGAACAATTACGTCACACACAAAGAAGCTAAAGAACGCCAGCTTCAAAAGACCACCAAGAAATACATTTACTCGCAAACAGGTGAAACTCTAGAATCCATCGAGCAGCGAATTGCTGAGCATATTCAAGTGGACCAACCTAGATATTTCAGTGTCGATGTTTACCGTAATTACCACGGTGATTCTGGGGACTTTAACTATCTAGCTCGAGTTATCGAATACATTTAAGTTATTCGTTTGACATCAACGATAAAACCTACTAGCTTAAGTAGTTTTTTTTGTTTCAAATTGACGAATTATTTTCACTAATATTATTCTGACAAAGTAGATATTTCGCCAACCTGTGATAATTTAAATACATAACGATTAAAAGTAAGCACAACAACATGAATTTCAGCATTGAACAACTTCTCGCGTTCGTTACCGTTTATGACCAACTCTCTTTCAGCAAGGCAGCAGTCAAGCTTAACAAGCACAGAACGACAATCGGGCAGGTTATAACTAACCTTGAAGACCAACTCGCGGTAAGCCTATTTGAAAGGGTTGGACGCACTGTAAAGCCGACAGAAGATGGTCATCATCTTTACCACTACGCTAAGCAAACGATTGAACAGGCAAGAACATTCGACAAGGTGGCTTTGAGCTTGTCTTATGGCGGGTTGGAAAACATCACCTTTGCTTATTCTGGTGTGATACCTCATCAAATGCTTTTGGATATTCGAAAGAAACTGCGTCGTGATTTCCCGATGATGCGAGTGAACTTTTTAATTCGAAACAAAAAGGATATTAAGAAGGGCCTTCAAAGCGGAGAGTATCACTTTGGACTAGTCAATGTGCATGACAGCCGGGGTATACACAGCTTTGATGCGACTTTTCTAGGTCACATTGAGTTTTCCCCATTCGTTCAAAAAAATGGTGAGTTCTCATCTTTGGCGCAAGAGGATGTACTTTTAGCGTTAAGAAATTCAAAGCAGTTTATCTTGAGATCGTTTATTGAAGAGGGAATGTCAGAAAAAGTAACCATCAGCTCCGATAACGAAGAAGTCGATCAATTGGCGTTAGTTATTAAAATGGTTGAAGCCGGTTTAGGGTGGGCACTGTTACCAAAAACGTTTGCTCATTCTGAATTTTCCCATTACGACATTGAACCTATACAGTCGTCTGAAATGCACCAAGGATTCAAATTCGGTTTTGCGCTTTGGTGCAATCATTCTAAGCAAGTGAAGGATGTAAAATTATCGGTTTTATCTGTTATACAAGAACATGTTGATCGAGTATTGAGTCAATATTAGCAAAGGAAGAATGTAGGTAACTTATTAATAGAGGCTCATTTATATGAGCCTTTTGCGTTTCTGTCATCTCGAAAGCTCTTTAATTTTGTAGGGCGACATCCTCTATATAGGAGTAGGGCAACACCATTATTTGGCCTATTCTATGCCTGTCGATTAAGGACCCCCTTTATTGGCAATAAGTGTTTAATTTCTATGTTTATTGCAAGGAAGCAAACTTTCGGCCGGGTTTCGTCACCCGGTCTTTTTTATGAGGCAAATTTTATGACTCGCTGCGGCGGCATTGTTCTTCTTTCCTGCTTTTTATTTACAACATCTTCTTTCGCATCGTTTTATGATCCTGTTGATGGTCAATTTGATATGGGGCATCACCTTGCGGAAAACGCATATGGCTTTTTGCCTATCCCAATTTTGATTACCGAGCCTGCGGTGGGGTACGGCGGCGGTGTGGCTGGTTTGTTTTTACATGAGACGGATGAGGAAAAGCGACAAAGAAAGCAAGCTGCTCTTTCTGCCATAGATGGTGGTGCGCAGTTAGTACCCTCAGCAATGTCAGTAGTGGGCGCAGTAGGGACAGAGAACGAAACTTGGTTTGTATTTGGTGGCCATAGACGATCTTGGATGAATGATTCCATTCGTTACACAGGAGGCGGCGGCTTTGGTGTTGCGAATTTGGATTTGTACACATCAATCAACTGGGGCCCCATAGATCATGACCTTAGAATAGGCACGTCAACTTCGGTAGCCGTACTTTCACAAAAGGTGCAGTTCCGGATTGGGCATACGCCTTGGATGTTGGGAATAAAGCAGTTATTAGCTAAGTCTGAGATTGAATTTGATAACATGGTTTTAGACCGAATTTTGGGTAACGAATCGGTTACTTCTGGTTTAGGGTTGGAGGCTGAATATGACACAAGAGATAATTTATTTTATCCAACCAAAGGTTACAAATTGTCTGCAGATTACATGGTGTACGACGATGCGATTGGCAGTGATTACAATTACCGAAATTTGAACATAGATGGCGAAGCCTATATCCCAATTGCCAATAAATGGACGTTAGGCTTGGCTGCAAATTATCAAAGCTTCGAACAGCAAGACCTGTTTGTATCACCCACAGCGAAACCGTACGTGTCGTTACGCGGGGTGTCATCTTATCGGTACCAAGGAGATGAGATTGAAACAATTCAAGGCCAATTGACGTATAGCATCACTCATCGTTGGAAGGTGTCTGGGTTTTACGGTTCAGGGGTTGCAAAGCAAGATAACGGCATAAGCCACGACAGTACCGTCAATGCCGGAGGTGTCGGCTTTCGATACCAAATCGCGAGACGTTACGGTTTGCACCTTGGGATGGATTATGCGCAAAGCCATGAAGAACGCGCTATCTACTTTAACGTAGGCAGTGGTTTCTAGAACAACGGAATAGGTTAAATTTTTCCAAGAAAAAAGGCGCTAATTAGCGCCTTTTCGTTTTCTATCACTTTCTTACAGTAAGATTACTTCTTACGGCAGAACTCAGCGATTACGTACATTGATTGACCGCCGTTTGTTTTACCAGAAACAAGCTTAGGATCGTCACCAACGCTGATACCACGAATAACAGTACCTTGCTTAATCACTTGGTTAGTACCTTTGATTGGCAGGTCTTTGATTACTGTTACGTCGTCACCTTTCTTAAGTTCAACGCCATTCACATCAAGAGGCTTGTCATCAGCAGACATGCCGATTTGTGCCCAAACTGATGTTTCTTCTTCAAGGTACATCATGTCTAGCGCGTCCTGAGCCCAGCTTTCTGTGTTCAGACGAGTAAGTTGACGCCATGCCGTTACTTGAACTGGCGCTTCCTGGCTCCACATGCTGTCAGTCAGACAACGCCAGTGGTTGATATCTTTAGGATCGTCAATCTCACCAAGACATTTGTCACATACCATGATGCCGTGATCCACTGTTACGTGGCTGTGTGGCGGCACTGCGTATGCAGTAAGAGAAGAATCAGAACCACATAGTTCACATTTAGATTGGCAGCGTTCTAGCATAGTAGCTTCAGAAGACATAATGGACTCACATTTATTAGGTATTAAATTACGGGGCTATTATCCACTTTATTTACAATAAAGAAAGAGGTCGTACGGTATTCTGTCTTGATTAATTTTAGCTGAGATCAACCATTTGTGTTTTAAAGTTTTATGCAAACGGTTAACTAGGTACGATGGGATGTCGATAGATACAAAAATGCCAGCGGTTAGGCTGGCATTTGGTTTAGTGAATAAGCTAAAGTCTTAGTTATTCCAATAAAGCATCCGGTGCTGCTGCATCAAGGCTATCCGATTCTAAGAAATCAGCTACTTGAGCTCTCATTGATAGGGTATGAGTGGCATCAGAAAGGTCTGCTTGCGGTCCGATGATCGTAGAGTGCTTAGCCGTTTCGTTATACTGAACAAACACTCGGTTTCCAGTTGAAGTGCTAGCTTTTGTAGAGTCATCTAACCCTAAAGTTGAATCTAATCCTTCAGAACCAACAAACGAAGCCGTGTAAGACAATGGTTTATCGTTATCATCATTACCATTGTTTGGTACAGTTTCGTCGTTTTGCGACTGGATCAACAACGTTGGATAGCTAGAACTAAATGATGACAGGTCCTCAGTGTTTGCTAGTGAATGTGGATCGACCGTGTCAATAAGGGTTTGAGCGGCGACTTTAAATGCAACTAATTCAGTTTCAATTGCTGCGGCGCTGGTTGGGTTTCCAGTAGCAAAAGCGGTATAGCAATCGCCATCTTCAATGTCGTCCGTAGTACAAGCTGAAGCCACTGAATCCCGATACGTTGCATTTAACTGTTTAGCTAGATTGTGTTTAATTTCGGGGCCAAAGGTTTCCGATGCGAAGAGTAATTCAGCAATGTGCCCACCTGAATTAGCATATACCGCCGAGCTAAATTTATGTGTACCAGCAATTTCAGATGTAGCTACTGACGTAAATCCAGTAATACCGCCCAATGAGTGGCCCATAAATTTAACGGTTGTGTCTTTTACATCAACTCCGGCTAATGGTGTACCAGTAAAGTCATTCCCCACTTTTTCAAGTGCCATACGAAGACCTATTACATCAAGTGCACTTTGACGGATGTTGTCACGCGCAACGGGCAAAGCGCTTAGATTCAAGTAGTACAGAGCATTATCGTTAGTTGAAATAGCACCTCCGGCAAGTGAACGAGACCCATGAATAGGGTGGTCAATTGCAATGACAGCAAGACCTTCAGCCGTTAAGTTTGCCGCAAACGCATACGCATTCTCTTTTACAGAGGTAATACCGTGTTGGTAGATTACAACCCCGGTTATTGGGTCAGTCACAGGAGTAAACAAAAGCACATCAACAGCTTCAAGTGATTTAATTTGTGGTATTGGTGAATACTGAGTGACAATGCGATCACTATCTAGAGCTGTTCCACTTGCGTCCTTTGTGAGTGTTTTTCCCATTAAAGTCGTGACATCAGCTGCGCTAAGGTTTGTTGGGTCTAATCCTAATTTAACCAACTCTCCACCAACGAAAGAACTTGTAGAGTTATCCGTTAGTGCGCTTTTTATAACCGCTAAACTGTCCAATGCTGATGCAAATGGCGTTGTAGAGAACTTAGTTGGATCGGTTTCCAAGAAATATGGGAGTTGAACAGTACCTTTAGTCACGTTTACCGACGTAGTGCTGATACCAGCGTTAGAGTAAAGGAGATTTATCCCTCCAATCAAAGTGGCATTTTCTGTTGCATCGTCATCGGCAAGATATTTTTTAAAGTCAGCATCTGCAGCGATTGCTGTAGCAAATGGTGTTGTTGATGAGGAATCTAAACTAAGATTGTAAGCGTTTGTCAGATCGATATTATTTGGGTTTGCGCTGCCATTCCAATAAGTCGAAAGTGGGGCCCCAGCATTAATCATTCCGCCAATCAACGATGCTGTAGAGGCAAGAACATCACCAACAGAAGTTGTAGTAAACCAAGCTGAATACACAATCTTTTCCGCATCAATACCAACAGCGGCAGCTATAGCTTCTTGACCTTTAATTAAAGTTTGCGCACTAGCTAAGTCACCGGTTGAATAAGTTTTAGTGGCTGTTTTGAGAGCCGCATAGCTTTGCGATGTACCTACTGGGTTACCATTTACATCTGTAACGTCATCAGTAATAACAAGCAAATATTCAGACTTCTCATCAAAAGGAGTATTAGGTGTAATTGCTAGGTTTGAGCCTACTTTGTAAACTGTGTATTCAGAGCTAGCAACAGGTGTTGGTACTTGAGCCGCTGTGGATGTGTCTGTTAGCTTTTTAGAAAGCTTCAACAATGTCACTCCGGAAGTAACAACTCCAGGAGTATCACCAAAACCGTCGCCTTCAAACTCGATGTAAATTGGCATGCTGGTCGAAAAACCATCGGCATAATTTAATGCTGCTTTTGGGTTAGAAATGCTATCGTCGCCACCTGTTGGGATCGCTAACGTGCCATCTGTAGAGTCAAATAATAGGTTATTGCTTAAAGGAACTGATGCATTACTACCTTGCAAGAGCATTTTTTGAGTTGTCGCTCTTGCCAAAGACGTTTCTAGATAGGCTTCAAGTTGCTGGTTACTTGTTCCCGAACTTTCAGTGTTGTCGCCACAACCTGATAGCAGGATCGCTGAACATAGTAGAGAAATCTTAAAGTTACGTTTCATGATACGATCCTAATTTAGTTAAAAGTGTAGTTAAGCTGAACTGAAGAAAGGTAAGCGGTACCTTCTGCTTCGAACGTCCTTTCTTGCTGGGCACCATTTGTCTCAGTGAACTCACCGTCATCACTTACAACAAGTGCGAATCCGGCATCGACAGTCATATTTTCGCTCCAAACATAAGTGAAGCCAGCGCTGTACCACATACGATCACTATCAGGAATGCTTAAAGTTGCTTCACCAGCTTGTTCGTCATAAGCGTAACCAGCTCTTAATGTCCACTTACTGTTTAGTTGGTACGTCGCGCCTAATGAATATCGATTGTTGTCTTCATATTTTTCAGGTTTGTAGAAGCACTGACCAGCTACACCGTTGTCAGTACAATCTGGACTTGTTGCTTTTAACTCCTTAAAAGTACTCCAATCAGTTTGTTGCCAACCGTAGTGAATTGCCCATTGTTCGTTAAGTTGGTGAAATGCTGAAAGCTCCAGAATAGAAGGAAGCTCGATTTGAAGACGACCATCAACCTTGGGAGATGTTGCTCTACCTGAATCGTAGCTGGTAAATTCACCGTCATCGAAATCAAGATCAACAGAAGAGCGGTAAGCGATACTAAAGCGATTGTTTTCGTTCAGCTCATACATCGCGCCAACATTCCAACCATAGGCAAATGTTTCACCGGTCATGCCTATAAGTTTGTCAGATGGATTTCCACCAACAAAGTTAGCGAGCTCGCCTTTATGGCGAGTAAGTTCAGCTTCCGCATACACAAGGTTTAAACCTGCACCAACGCTAAATGATTCATTCACGCGATACGCAATATTTGGATTTAGATTTACAGATAAGAGCGACGTATCACCAGCCATATCACCTGCCGAGATGTCATCAGGGTAATCCGTAGCAACACCATAATTGGTGAACATACCGATACCCCAAGCCCATTTTTCGTTGATTGGGCTGATGTAATATGCGGCTGGCACGACTTGTAATGGAGCAACATCTTTTGAATGCTCGTTAGCGTCAACGTCGTAAACGTTAACCTCTGGATCAACGATAGAAACCGCGCCTGAAAATTGGGCTGTATCAAATAGGGTCATTGCGGCGGGGTTTCTCGCTAGTACACTCGCGTTATCAGCTACTGCACCTTCACCTGAAAAGGCACGACCAAGACCTGAGGCAGAATGCTCAGCAACTTGGAAACCAGCCGCAAGTGAGTTACATGCAAATAGTACTGAAAGTGAAACGAGAGAGCGTTGTATTGTTTTCATCCTTGACCCTCCTAGGGCATCGAATTTCGTTATTATGGTTTGAAAACACACTGAGCATTTTTGGTGTTGAAGCTCTAATGTAAATGACATGTTAAATTCATGTTTTATATAAAGTCAAAGAAAGAGTTGTTATTTTGTGAGGTTATGTTTTAAAGGGGCGGCACTTTAACATCGATAATATAATTATAATCAATAATTTATTCGTGGTTGGAGGTGTGACCAGAGTGTTTATGCATCGTTGCGGTATAAATAGTGTTCAATAGCTCAATATGTAACAACTTTGTTTCTGTTTACCACCATTCGCTAAATCGGCATAATATCGACACTCGTTAGAAGTCATTAAATTGGAATTTTAAGTTTGGAATTACTCGCGATAGAGTTTCTTGGTAAACCGCTTCGTTTAGAAGGATCAATGGCAGGGTGGCAACAGTTGTATTGGGATAACACTTTGGTATCTCAATTAGATGCGACCACAGACCAAGAAGACGCCCGAAAACACGAATTTACACTACGCGCTGGCGAAGAAACGTTGCAGTGTCACGTTGAATCGACCGTTCAGTGGCAACCGTTTGAGATGACGTATAAAGCGTCGGTGAATGGGCAAACCATTACCGAAGGCAATCGAAACACCAAAGATATTGAACAACAAACTCCTGTTGTCGCTCCTAAACCAGAGAAGCGTTTTAGCTTAATTGGGTTGGTGTCGCTTGGTATGAAAGCGCTTAAAAGCGCCAAGCTAATCAAGGTCGTACTTGCTTCTGCGAGTTTAGCGGCCTATTCATGGTTGTTTTCAATTCAGTTCGCTTTGGCCTTAATCGCCTGTTTAATGTTCCATGAGTACGGTCATATTAGAGCGATGAAATACTTCGGCATGAAAACCAAAGGGATCTATTTGATACCATTTCTTGGTGGCTTGGCGTTATCCGATGAAAAGATTAATACGCGTTGGCAAGATGTGGTTATCTCAATCATGGGGCCATTGTTCGGCCTGATATTGTCGTTAGTATTTATGGTGCTGTATTGGGCGACTGGCGAAATGTTCTTTGCCGGCCTTGCAGTATTTAATGCTCTATTAAACCTGTTCAATCTATTGCCGATTTTGCCTCTCGATGGCGGACATGTTCTTAAAAGTATCAGTTTCTCGATGAACAGTGTGCTTGGCATTGTACTTTGTGTCGCGGCTGCCGTTGCTGGTGTGGTATTGAGTTATCAGTTGAATTTAACCCTGTTTGGTTTCTTATTGATCATGGGCAGTGTTGAAATACTGTTTGAATGGAAAGGACGTCATCACAGTCACTTGTTACCGTTAGACAAATACGGGCAAGTCGTGTCGTTCGTTTGGTATGTAGGTTTAGTGAGCAGTTTGATTGGTGTTATCTGGTATTTTGCATCTACTGGTGATCAGCTATTAAGCCTACCATTACAAATTCTTGGTACTTAACGAGTGAGTTTCTGTTGTTGGAATTATCCAGCTGCTTAGTGCACTTGAACTGTTAGCAAGCAAGAAACTGAAAATGCCCTAACCAATATGGATAGGGCATTTTGTATTTACACCAGCTAGGCGATTCTTACTTAGATTACGCTTTGCAATTTGGTCTTGGTGAACCTGATTGAGGAAGCGTTTTTATCGTTGCTTGTAGATCTTTAATACGCGTACTGTGGGAAGGGTGCGTAGAAAGCAACTCTGGCGGTTGATTACCCCCTGATGCTTTCGCCATGTTTTGCCACAAGTTGACACTTTGGTTTGGATCGAAACCTGCTTGAGCCATATACTCTAAACCAACAACATCGGCTTCAGACTCTTGAGTTCGCCCATACGGTAGAATAACGCCATATTGAACGCCTAACCCTAACGCGGCCATCGTCATACCTTGATACTGTTTGTATTCTGATGCACCTAACGCGACATTAGTAATAGACAAGCCAGTATTAGCGATTTGAGACTGAGACAGGCGCTCATTACTGTGGTCCGCTAAAACGTGTGCCACTTCGTGACCGATAACCGTCGCGAGTTGGTCTTGGTTTACTGCAACATTGAGTAACCCTGTGTATACACCGATTTTTCCGCCAGGTAGGGCGAATGCGTTCACTTGATCACTATCAAACACAACAACTTCCCATTCACTAAAACCTTGTTTAGGAATATATTGAGTGATGCTGTTCGCTACGCACTGTACATAAGCGTTAGTTTTGGCATCTTTGCTGATGGGTTGTTCTTTTTTCATTTGTTCAAAAGACTGTGCTCCAAGCTGAGACATGTCTTTATCTGAAAAAAGCAGCAATTGGTTTCTGCCTGTCGGAGAAGCGCTACACGCGGTTAGGCCTGCAAGTGTGAGAAGCGAGGCAAACTTCATCCATGACGTCATACAATATCCTCTGTGTATTCGGTTTTTATGCATGTTAACATCAACTTGCGTAATAACTAAGGGCTGTAAGATAACTAACAGCCAGTAATATAGAAAAAAGCTATGCACGCGATAACAAGATCAATAATTAAGGAACCCACATGAGTATTTGGAAAAAGCCCGTTGACCTAGATACCTTCAACGCGACCTCAAAAAATACCTTAATTGAACACCTCAACATTGTTTACACCGAAGTAAATGACAACTCTTTGGTGGCAACCATGCCGGTTTGTCATTTTACGCACCAACCACTGGGTATGCTTCATGGCGGCGCATCGGTTGTGCTAGCAGAAACGCTTGGCTCATTGGCTGCAAACTTCTGCGTACCAGAAGGCTATTATTGCGTTGGGCTCGATATCAATGCGAACCACGTAAGGTCAATGCGTGAAGGACACGTCATCGGTACTGCTGAGCCTATTCACTTGGGCGTCTCTACTCAAGTATGGCAGATCAATATCACTGATGATCGTCAACGCTTAGTTTGTACCAGCCGCTTAACTATTGCCGTGAAGAAACATAAAAGATAACAGACTAGGTAGTCGTACGCTGGTTTTGTCTTTAGAAGAAGTAATCAGTACTTAGAACAAGCAATTCGTATTTAAAGAAGTAACCCGAGAAGCCCATGGTCATAACGTTTAAAAGTGGAAAAGTCATCGCAACCGCACATGAGTTGGTTGTTCGTTTAGATGGTGAGCATAGAGTCACTTTGCAAGCTCAAGTTGACGCAATTCAACTGATTGGAAAAGGGGCAAATGTCATTTCAGCCAACGGTTCTGAGTGTAAATGGTCGATAAAACTAGACGATGAACAGCAGCTCCGTGAAATCGCCAATGAAATTGGCTGCGATGTGATGTAATCCTTTACTGTAAAAGCACTTAACCCTTCAAATTGAATAACACCTTAGGATGTCGTACTCAATAATTCACAATAAAATCGTGTCCGTAATATTGATTTTACGCCATAAAATAGGGAAACTGAATTCAATGTCCTTTGAATAAGTTTTCCTCTTTATGAGCAGCCCAAGACTTCGCGTTCAATTTGAAACCCTGTTTGAATACTTCGATGGTAAAGATTCTGATGTTCAACTCGACGACATCACGGATGTGCTTTGTTGTACCCGTCGTAATGCCCGAATGGTACTCAACAAGCTTGAAGAAGAAGGGTGGGTAGAATGGTTACCTGCAGCAGGTCGAGGAAAGTTATCTCAACTTATCTTTAAACAGAATCGTTGTGATGTCAGCGAGAACTTAGCAAGACGCTACTTGCAGGAAGGAAAAATTGGACAGGCGCTGTCAGTGCTTGATCACAATGCTGCCAAACTCACGCAAGTTATTCAAAACTACTTGGGCGTACAGTATCAAGAAGGCGAACAAGTTATTCGTTTGCCTTATTACCGGCCGCTTTCAATGCTTAACCCAACCAAATCGATGCGTCGTTCAGAGCAACATATCGCTTGTCAGGTATTCAGTGGGTTGACTCGTCTAGATGAGAATGACCAACTTCAACCCGATCTTGCTCATTCATGGCAAAAAATCAGCGATTACCAATGGCGATTCTTCTTGAGACCCGGTGTTCGTTTCCATAACGGGGAACCTCTGTTAACCAATCATGTTGTGGATACACTGCTTGCACTCGAACCTCTCAACATGTTTTCGCATATCAAAGATGTCTCTTCACCTGCAAATTGTGTAGTAGATGTTTTTCTCACACGTCCAGACAAGTATTTTCCCCTCGCACTAACGGAATCGGTCGCTAAAGTCACATTACCGATCACTTTACGTGGTGAAGACTACGATATTCGACCGATTGGAACGGGACCTTATCGCATTGAAAAGAACGACGAGAAACAACTCGTGTTAACCGCTTTCAATGGGTACTTTGGTTTCAGACCGTTAATTGATCGCGTTGAAGTTTGGGTGGTGGATGAGGCTTATTCTTCAATGGTTTACCCAAGCCTATCTAAGCCTGTTATGGCCGACCGTGGCGATAGCGATGAAGTAGAACTCGATCCTGGCTGCACGTATTTACTGCTCAATAGAAAGAAAGGTATTGCACAAGATCCCGCATGGGCACAGTTTTTATCTAACGCGTTGAATGCGGCGGATCTGTTTGTTCATATTCCAAAAGAGACTGTTATCGATTTGGGCGTGTTACACGCTTATGGGATAAAACCCGGTTGGTATGACATAAAGTTAAAAGTGCCCGTTTGTCCACCAGCAGATTCGAAGCCTACCATAAGATTAGCGTATCAATGCCAACACCCAATGTTCCCAACGCTTGCAAAGGCGATTGTCACGGTGCTGAAGCAATACAACGTCGATGTTGATCTTTACGGTTACGAAACCGATCCTCCGCACGCCGATGATGTTGATGTTTGGATTAACCCTATGGGCATCGCCAATAACAGAGACGACGCCTTGGCTGGCTGGTTAATGGACTACAGTTTTCTTGATGAATCTAGCCCGGCAGAGGACTTCGACCAATGGTGTTACATGATTGACCGTTGGCGTTCTGGTGAATTCGAGCAATTCCCAGCACGACAGTTAGGTAAACAACTGGTCCAAAGCAATCAATTGATCCCGATGTTCCATTGCTGGTTAGGCGTTAATAAAGATCAATGTGGTACGTTGCAAAACGCGAAATGTAATGCATTAGGTTGGTTCGACTTTAGCCAAGTTTGGGTGAAGCCTGACGTTGATTGAAATCCAAGAAAACTCAGTTAGGACCAAATAACTCATTTAGGAAAAAACGATGCAAACTCTGATGGTTACATTTATTACGCTGGTGGCATTTGCTGCTAATTCAGTTTTGTGTCGCTGGGCCTTAATGGATCAAACGATTGATCCTTTGAGCTTTTCGATCGTTCGCATCTTATCTGGTGCGCTTACGCTTCTGATTTTATTAACGTTATCTTCCCAATCTAAGTCTAAACGTGAGTTAACAAACAACACATCGGCATATGCAAAACTCAAATCACAGTTTCAATTAACATCAATACTGTCACTGCTCGTGTATATGTTTGGTTTCTCGTTTGCTTACTTAGAGCTTGGCGCAGGTCTTGGTGCGCTGGTGTTGTTTGTCGCAGTGCAATTTACGATGATTGCCGCGCACTTGCTTTCTGGCAACAGAATGTCACTCATTGAGTGGGGCGGGTGTTTGTTATCTGTGGCAGGGCTTGTTTACTTGTTAATGCCAACGGAATCGACTCAAGTACCCGACTTAGTTTCTATTATCTTGATGTCTCTGGCCGGAGTTGGTTGGGGTATTTACACATTGGCAGGAAAGAAATCGTCAAACGCACTGCAATCGACCACCGCTAACTTTGGATTCAGTTCGCTAGTTATCCTTGTGGCATTGAGCTTATTAGTTTTGATACCGAATGCGTTAACGCAAGTGTCTATCACTGAGAAAGGTTTGATTTACGCGATTATATCGGGCTCTGTGGCTTCTGGTATCGGTTATAGTTTGTGGTATTACGTAGTGAAAAAACTGAATACGGTGGTGGCGTCTATTGCACAGCTTTCTGTTCCAGTTATCGCAACACTTGGTGGTGTATTATTGTTATCTGAACCTGTCACCATGCAATTTATAGTCTCATCAACCGTTATACTTCTAGGGATAAGCTTGGTTCTTGTCGCCCCTAAACTTAAGAAATAAAGAGTTCAATCATTAACTTCTATGGCTAAACCAAACAAGAAACAACCGACCAAGACGGTTCAGATTTTCTGTGCCAAATGTAAAACGCAGCTTTTTAAGTATCGGAAAGGTGGCAAAGGTGCACTCGTGAAATGTTTTAAGGAGCGTATCGTTGAAGATTTCACGACAAAACCATGTGTGTGCCCTGAATGCGGGATTGAATTTGCGCGAGACACTTTGGTTCGAGGTACGCCAGCCTACAAGTTTGTTGGTGGCAAGGTAACGATGAAATAACCCGTCACGATGAAACGACCAATCATTATAAACGAGAAAATAATGTTGAAACTAAAAATGCCACAGCACAGTTTGTGTGTGGCATTTCAACGTTGCTTTTGATACTCAGAGTAAAGAATTGAGCTCAGTAAGCTCTGACACGCCCTTGAAGCTTAAGAAGTAATAGCGAAACAATTGCGCCCGTCGTATCACACAGCATATCTTTCTGTGCATCCCAAATATCACCTTGTGAGCCAAGGAACGCGATACCTTCATCACCACCTGCGATCTCCGCGTACCACCACTCGATAATTTCATAACCTGCAGCAACACTCATAATCGCAAATAGCGCAAAGAAACATGCCAGCACCGGTTGAGCCAGTTTTTTACGAATCAAGTACTCAGCGAGTGGGTAAGCATAAAGGCCAATAGAGAAATGCGCGACACGGTCAAAGTTATTCCGTTCTGAACCTATCATGTTATTGAACCAATCAAATGGCACTTCCGCGAAGGTATATTTTGCGCCTATCGTATGCAAAATCAGCCAGATAAACATCAAAACGTAAGCTGTCTTAGTGAAGGTGAGCTTTGTTGATAACCACCAAATACCCACCAATATCGCGAGCGCTGGGACAATTTCGGCAATCCACACCGCTCTTGAAGAGGGAGCGAACGCTGAAAATAGAAACACAGTCAGATACAGCGTCGTCAATGACAGCAATGGTCGATTTTGAGCAAGTGGCGTGATTGTCATATCAAGATCTCTCGTCGAAGTTTTTAATAGTGTTACACAATAATGAACAGTGTTCAATTGGGTCTTAATCACCAGATTTGTTGAAAAGTGGTGTTATCGCCCAGTATCTAGACAAACGGTTGCTAGAGTTTCACAAAAGTTTGATTTACAACAAAGCGATCCTTAAAATCGCTCTATTACTACATAACAAGAAAGAAAGTCATGAAACTGGAAACTGTCGATTACCTTGCTGACGACGCAGCAGAACAATTTGTTCGCTCTCTACGTGAAACTGGTTTTGGTGTTCTTAAGAACCACCCAATCCCGAAAGAGCTTGTTGAGTCAATTTACGAAAACTGGTACCAATTCTTCATCTCTGAAGAGAAAGAGAACTTCCACTTTAATGTTGAAACACAAGATGGATATTTTCCACCTTCAGTGTCTGAAGTTGCTAAAGGCCACACTGTAAAAGACATCAAAGAGTACTTTCACGTATACCCTTGGGGCCAAATCCCTGAACAGCTGAAAGAACAGATTCTAGATTACTACCAACGTGCGAATGCTTTTGCTCAAGAGCTGCTAGGTTGGGTTGAAGCTCATGCTCCTAAAGAAGTACAAGAGAAATTCTCTATTGCGTTATCAGAAATGATCAACGGCAGTGAACAGACTCTGCTTCGTGTTCTTCACTACCCACCAATGCAAGGTGATGAAGAGCCAGGTGCAATCCGCGCTGCGGCACACGAAGACATCAACTTACTGACGGTTCTTCCTGCTGCAAGCGAGCCGGGCCTTCAAGTTAAAGCTCAAAATGACGAGTGGCTAGATGTTCCATGTGACTTCGGTAACATGATCATCAACATCGGTGACATGCTTCAAGAAGCATCTGGTGGTTACTTCCCATCGACAACTCACCGTGTAATCAACCCATCAGGTGAACGCCAAGAGAAGTCTCGTATCTCTTTGCCTCTATTCCTTCACCCGAAACCAGAAGTAGTGCTATCTGAAAAGTACACAGCAAACGAATACCTAATGGAACGTCTAAGAGAGCTTGGCGTTATCTAGTCAGTTCAATGCTTCGTCCCTAAAATTGGGATAGATGTGAAAGGTCAGCTAAGTCGCTGACCTTTTTTGTATCCGTACCAAAGAATTGCGGCTTTATTACTAACGGTTGCATTCAACGAAATGGTACTCAGTTTTGACGATAAAAGGTGCCTTTAAGCCAAACGTTAGAAAGTTGTTTGTCCTTAAGCTCGACAAATCTTAGAAAATCGCTTTCAATTAAAGAAGATACGCAACGGATGCGAAACAGGTTACTTATAGTATCCACAGTTCTAGAAATCCATTAATTCAGAGAAGCTAACTGAGTCAACTATGTCGAATTATCAAGATGTGAGAGCAAACTTTCATTGCCATATGGAAAACCCATTGCTTTGGCCGATAATGGAAGTGCTTAAGCAAAAGCCAAGCGGATGGAAAGTACACACATTGGCAGCTCATCTGAACGATCTTGGGTTTGTGCCAGTGTTGGATGCTGTGCCTGAGAAAGAGTTGTTTAAAAAGAACTTCCTTATCATGAATGCGCTTTATCAGCTTCAAGAAACCTTACACCCAGATGGTTGGCTCCAAGTCCAAGCGATGGACATCGAATTGATGAATGGTCGTTATCACGGAAGCAGTCACAGCATCGATCATCAAGACCCACTTCGAGAATACTACATTAATTGGGTTAACTATGAAGCGGATGAAGGTGAAGTCAAAAGGCTGTTGAACGAATTTTGGACTCGGTATAGAAAGTATGTAGGTGGTGATGAACTCGATATGGATCGAAGTCGAGCATTGAACCTGTTTGAGTTACCTTTAGACGCGACACACCATGAAATTAGAAAACGTTGGCGACAACTGGCATTGAGATGGCATCCGGACAGAGACGAAGGCAACACCGCAAAATTTCAGACGCTCTGTGAAGCATGGCATGTATTAAGAAGCTCATAATCGACAGGCATTTTTAGCTGTCTAATTGCTTAGAACCCTAAAACAGAAAGCCCCACATTGTGAGTGACACAAGTGGGGCTTTGTCGTTATTACGTTATGTTTTGGGTAACTACGTTATGTGCTGTAGCGACTTAAGTTATTGGTGTTAGGAGTGATCTTTGCTCTCACCACTTTTATGTTCAAAGGCATAGTCGAGTACTTTACGGATATAAGGCGCACCAACTTTTGAGCCACCGTTACCGTGTTCAATAACCACAGTTGCGACATATTCAGGGTGTTCATACGGTGCGAAAGCCGTGTAAAGCGCATGGTCAAGCAAGTGTCTAGCGAGTTTCTTCGAGTTGTAGACCTGGTCTTTCGCAAGATCAAAGACTTGTGCAGTTCCTGATTTACCGCCGCTCGTGTATTCAGTTCCCTTAAATGCACGTCTGCCGCTGCCTCGATTACCGTGGTTTACGAGTCGCATCGCATTGATTGGCACATCCCAAATTCTATCCGGTACTTCGGTGATTGAGGGCATTGGCTCCGGTTCGACAAGTTGTTGTGTACTGAAATCTTCACCATGATCTAAGGTGGCTCTTAAGATATGAGGTGGCATCACCTTACCATGATTAACCAATACTGACGTTGCTTTAGCAAGTTGCATAGGTGTCGATGTCCAATAACCTTGGCCAATACCAATCGGAACTGTGTCACCCTGATACCAAGGGGTGCGATAACGCATCATCTTCCATTCTCGAGTCGGCATGTTGGCGGTACTTTCTTCATAGATATCAATGCCTGTCGGTTCACCAAATCCAAATCGGTTCATCCAACTTGAAATTCGGTCAATACCCAAATCGAAAGCGGTTTGATAGAAGAATGAATCTACCGACTCTTCAATGGCTTGAGTGACATCGACAGGTCCGTGACCCCAACGTTTCCAGTCACGCCACGATTTAGAGTTTCGTTTAGATCCAGGAATTCTCCAAACGCCATGGTCGTTACGGATGGTATCTTCAGAGATGACATGTTCTTGCAGTCCTGCCACAGCCATAAATGGTTTAACGGTTGAGGCAGGAGGATAAACGCCTAGAGTGGTGCGGTTAACCAACGGGTGAGCCGGATCATTCAATAAACGTTGGTAGTTCTTACTCGAAATGCCGTCGACAAATAGGTTAGGGTCGTAACTCGGGCTTGATGCCATCGCCAACACGCTGTTGTCTTTCGGATCGAGAATAACCGCGCTTCCAGTTCGGTGATCAAGTTGCTCAAAGACGTATTTTTGCAGCTCAAGGTCAATATTTAACACGATATCTTTACCAGCTACTGGCGGCACGTACTCAATGGTTCGGACTATTCGCCCACGGCTGTTTACTTCGACTTCTTGATAACCTTTGGTGCCGTGCAGAATATCTTCGTAATAACGTTCAACACCCAGTTTTCCTATGATTGTTGTAGCTTGATAATTCGCTTCTATCCCTTGTTCTTCAAGCTTTCTGAGATCGCTATCATTGATGTGCGCCACGTAACCAAGAACATGGGTAAGCACCTCACCATTCGGGTAAAAACGCTTTAAGCTGGTATCGATAGATAAGCCGGGGAACTGGTACTGGTGCACGGAGAACTTGGCGATCTCTTCCTCCGTTAAGTTCTCTAGAATAGTCACAGATTTAAAACGGCGGGTGTTGTGATAGCGTTTTTTGAAACGAGCGATCTGCTCTGCATCACGGGGGACATATTTGTCTAGCTTGGTGAGCATTGCATCGACATCATCGGTTTGCTCAGGAATCATGGTTAGATCAAAGACAAGCTTGTTCTCTGCAAGCAACACGCCGTTACGGTCGTAAATAAGTCCACGAGTAGGGGCGATAGGTAATACTTTGATTCTGTTGCCATCGGCACGAGTTTGATAGCTTTTAAAATTTTCAACTTGAAGTCGGTATAGATTGCCGACTAAGACAAGAGTGAACATCAAGATCCCACAAAACGCGACGATTACGCGGTTTTTGAATAGGTTCACTTCGATTTTATGGTCACGCATCTTAACGCGTTTATGATTCATTGAAGCCTCAAGGGTCTGTTACATTTGGTTACACTTGTCGAATCGGGACTTTATCTGAATATCACTAGGGTTTTGTAAAAGCTGTGTCATGTTTTGAGGGATCGACAGCATTAGATGGCGGTAAACAGTGCCTTTAATTTTCTCATTACAAAAGATGATAAGTAATTGATGTAAAGATTGGTTTTATGAATTTATAAAGTTCAAGAGTTTTGACGACACTAGAGGTTAGGTCAAAAGAGGTTAGATAAATTTACGGCCCTCAGAATGAGAGCCGTAGAAGGTTAATTTGCTTATTTAGTGGCTTAGAAGCTTTAGTAAATTAGAAGATTAAAACTTCAAAAACCTAGAAGCACAATAAATCCGATATTTAACGAAATCAGTTCGAAGGCTTGAACTGAGATTTACGCATACGGTTCAGAGCAGCCATCACATCTAACGTTCTTGGTTTCGCTAGGTCACCGTAGTTAGGCATGTTAGCGTGCCATTCGTTTTCTAAAATAGCGTTAAACTCTTTAGCAGGGTTGTTTGACCAACCTGGAGTTTGTGCGAATTGGAACCAAGCCCAACCGATCGCATTCACTTCAGACGGTGATTCTAATTGCTCAAGCGCAGAAAGGTCTGCAAACTCTTTACCAAAACGCAGTGACTCTTTGCCTTTAGCATTAACACGGAATTTACCGTCAGTCAGAATGTTCATCAGTGAAGCACGGTTCAATGAACGCGGTACAAACGTTTCTAAAGCAGTTTCACATTCGTTAGTACGCTGAGTAGGGTGCTGAGCAATCACGTCTTTTGCTTTTTCAGTCACATCTACCGCTTGGTAGTCGTGCATTTGAATCACAGTGTTCGCGACATCTAGGTAATCACCAGAGCCACCCATTACAACAATGGTAGAGATATCCATCTCTTCACTAAGCTGACCAATGCGGTCGACAAGTGGTGTGATTGGCTCATCGCCTTTTGACACTAGCGCTTGCATACGCTCGTCACGAATCATGAAGTTAGTCGCTGACGTATCTTCATCGATAAGTAGAGTTTGAACGCCGGCTTCAATCGATTCTTGTAACCAAGCCGCTTGAGACGTAGAACCTGACGCATCTTGTGTGCTGAAGTCAGATGTGTCTTTCTGCATTGGTAAATGGTTGATGTAGTTTGACAGGTTCAAGCTGTGCACACATCGACCATCTTCAGCGCGGATCTTCATCGTATCAATCGCAGTTACAATGCCTTCGCGACCGTCACCAGGAATATGGTTGTAGATAGAACGTTCAACGGCGTTCAACAGTGTCGATTTACCATGGAAACCACCACCAACGATCAGCGTAATGCCTTTTGGAATGCCTAGGCCGGTCACGTCACCTTGGTTTGGAGTATTTAACGTAACACTCAATGATTCTGGAGCCGCGAAAGGTACCGCGTCTTTCATTGGAAGGTCGCAGTTACCCGCGATACGAGGTAACACACTGCCGTTTGCAACGAAAGCGGCTAGGTTGTTTTCATCCAATTGAGCACGCAGCGCTTCTTGGTCTTCAACGGCTTCACAATGTTTGATCATTGCATCGATGTTTAACTCACGCTCAAGCGTCGCGCGACGAATAAACTTCGGTAAGTAGAAAGTGATGATGTTGTTCGCTTTCTTAGCAAGAATGCTACGACCATCAGCTGGTAAATTAATACGGAAACGAATTTCGATGCCGTGGTCTGTGAATACAACAGCTGTGTTGTCTAATACGGTTTGACCCGTCAGCGCGATAGAAACGGTCGACTCTTGTTTCGCGAACTCAGAGAAGCTACGTGCGATAAAGTCACGAGCGGCTACTTGGTATTCGTAAGATTTTTCTTTCAGCCAATCTAACCCGGTCAAAGACCACGCGCGCGTTGCACGAAAACGAGAAGCTGACGCGTATGGGTCACCTTGGATGTGGTCGATGTGTAATTCAAAATCAGCAAAGTCGTATTGACCTTTAATTTGTTGATATGCACGGTAGTTTTGTTTTTCGAGCTTTTTAAGCTTTGCAGTCAACTGATCCATAACGAGGAATGCCTATATAAGGGGAAAGATAAAAACAGAAAGGCGGCGATTATAAAAATCACCACCTTTAGAGTAAAGAGAAAGTAGGCCTAAATCCAAAACTAACTGCTCTTTTTCGCTTTAAGCGTAACGAGTTGTCCCCAAATAGTTTTGATTGATTAAGCTGTGTTCGAATTCTTGGCTCGGCATTGGTCTTCCGTAAAGGTAACCTTGGCCCACATCGCAGCCTTCGTTAATAATAAATTGCTCCTGAACCTCCGTTTCTATGCCTTCAATCGTCACTTTTAAGTCGAGCTTTTTGGCAATTTGGACAATAGAACGAACAATTTCCGAGTCTTCGTGTGAGTTGAGCATTTGGTCGATAAAGCTCTTATCAATCTTAATGGTGTCGAATGGGAACTTCTTCAGATAACTGAAGGAGGCGTAGCCCGTACCGAAGTCATCTAGTGACAATGTAACGCCAATATCGTGCAAAGATCCCAAGGTATTCTTGGCAACCACTTCATCTGCTATCAGTCCACTCTCCGTAACTTCAAGTTCTAAGAAACGAGGCTCTAAATGATAGGTTTCGAGTAGGTGAACCACTTGTTCCGCAAAGTGTACGTTCTTGAGTTGAATTGCAGACACATTCACAGCCATCTTGAAATCTTCAACGTATTCGGACCACTCTTTGGCTTTTTCAATCGCATTGCGTAAAACAAAGCTGCCCACTTCGAAAATCAAACCGTTTTGTTCAGCCATGTGGATCAGGGTTTCGTTAGAGATATCACCCAAAACAGGATGTCGCCAACGAAGCAAAGCTTCAGCACCGACCCAGCGATGCGTCAACGGGCTAACTTTGGGTTGAAAGTAGAGCATAAGGTCATCATTACGAACGGCTTGAAGCAAATAGCCTTCGATCTTATTAATGTGAGTTTGTTCTTCGGTATGGGATTGAGAGTAGTAAGCGAACTTTTGTCCTGAATCTTTGCAGGCTAACATCGCTTCAGAAGATTTCTGCAGAATGCTTTCCGCGTCATCTTCGTCGTTCGTAATTGCAATCCCAATAAACGCGTGCAAATGCACTTTGTCACTTTCGATGTCGAATTCTGAATGACCAACTTTAACGAGCGTCTGGCAAAGTTCTTCAAGGCGATGGTGTAAATCTTTAACGCTAAACGCCAATACGAGGTCAACCGAAGTAGGGCGTGCAGTTAATACATCGATATCAGAAATACAGTCGATGCGTTTTCGGTATTCAACAAGCACTTGGTCTAACGCGTTATAGCCGTAGCGTGCTTGTATGCGTCTACCGTTGGTAAAACCAATATGAACGACTGCAAATGAGCTGTCTGTCAGCCTTCTCTGTGACAGTAGCTTGTGGTTTAAGCGAGATTCAAATGCGTTTCGGTTTAAAAAGCCGGTGCCGAGGTCGTGATTCTTTTGGAAGTTAATCTTCTGTTCAGCCGCTTTTCGTTTATCAATTTCTTGATTCAACGAGTAATTAAGGCTCGCGAGATCTTTAGTGCGATTGTAAACGCGGTTTTTTAGGTCGCGATTCATTTGGGTAAGCTTAGCATGCTGAAACAGGGTTTTAAGCTGAGACTCTATCGAGGTGCGAAAGCTCTGTAAAAGCTTGATATAGGTGGGGGTGTAGTGGTTTTCTTTCGAGTCTAAAATGCAGATAGTGCCAAATAATTCACCATTCGGCCAAAGCAGCGGAATGCCACAATAAGAGATTAAGCCAAGCTTCGTGTCGGGGTTGTTTTCCCAATCAACATCGGCAAGCGCATTGGGTACCACAAGTTGCTGCTGGGAATCCATCACCGTCTCACAGTAAAGCCCATTGCCTAGGGTTTCAGAATCACCTTTGTTGTAAGGGTTATTTTCATTTCGGCTGGTCGAGAATACTTCAATATAATTGGCGTGAACACGCATGATCAGTGCGGCGGGCACTTGAGTGATTTGAGCCAAGAGGTCAACAATATTTTGCCAACCAGACACCATATCGTCTGGGATATCTAAGTCTACTGTTTTTATCTTCTTCATATGACTCCGAGTCAATTATGCTAAATGCATCAACACATCCTGTGTTAATTATGATGAACCAAAGAAAACTATGAACCTTACGTTTAATAAGTATAAGAAATGTTGCACGAAAAAACCTCCGCAATTATGCAGAGGTTTTCAAATGTGAATCCGGGTCTCAGTAATGAGATAATTTTCGTTTAAGGCTTTAACTTTATAAAATCCTCTGTATTAAGTTTTTGGCTATAATCTACCGAGGGTTGAGCAAACCCATTTAATTGCAGAAATTCCTCTTTAAACCCTTGGTAATCACCTAAAGTTTGGAAGTTGTTTTCATCCATCTTTTCTAGTAGTTCAGTTACGTGCGCTTGGGTTTCTGGATCTAATTCCCAATCATCCATACGGATCAATCGCTCACCATCAAGTGGTACTTTTGATTGACCATAGAGTTTACTGCTAAATAGACGCTGCATTTGTTGGATACAACCTTCGTGGGTCTCTTTCTCTTTCATCACCTTATACAAAGCAAGTAAGTAAGGGCTTAATCCAGGGATGAAAACGCTCGCTTTAGTGACTAGGGCTTTACATACCGCAGCGTAAGCGTTGCCATCAAAGTTAGCTAACTCTAGATTAAGAGCGTGGCTGGTTTGGTGAAGGTCGATCTTAGCGCGTCCCAATGTACCGTCTAAATAGATAGGATGTGTGACTTCTGGACCCACATAAGAAAACGCGATTGTCTTACAACCCGGAGCAATAGATTCTGCGTTGATGAGCTCATCTATCCATTGTTCCCAATCTTCGCCTCCCATCACTTTGAGTGTGCTTTCGGCTTCTTCTTCCGTCGCGGCTTCAAGCGTGTTGGTGACCCAGTTGTCGTGTTCCAGAGAAATGGTTGCGCCAGTTACGCTTTCACCAATAGGTTTGATGGCAGAGCGCCAAAACTCATCGGAATCTGGTTTAGGACGAACGCCTGCAGCTAAGCTATAGATAATCAGATCCACTTCACCTTCGAAGTAGGTTTCAATGGCTTCGACAACTTGTGAGCGTGTTTCTTGCGAAAATGCGTCGCCAACGATGTTGATAGCAGTGCGTTGCTCTCGTTCGGCTTCTTTTTTGAAGTAGATGTTGTTGTACCAACCAGCACTACCTAGGGATTTTTCGTTTGGACCGCGCTCGAATGAGACGCCGATAGTGTCAGCTTTTGCGCCGCCAAAGGTAAGGGCAATACGAGCGGCAAGGCCAAAGCCTGAGGAAGCGCCGATAATCAGTACTCGTTTAGGGCCATCTTTGATTTGCGGCGCACTCTTAACAAACTTGATTTGTTGCTTTACGGCTTCTTGACAGCCAAGAGGGTGAGCGCTTTTGGCTACCACACCCTTGATAACAGGTTCGATCAGCATAAATAACCTTACAGTTAACGGTGATATGCACTCAGGCTAACGTAAAGCTGTGTAAAATTTATTGAGCTAGACCATTAAAACTTAAAGATACTGATATAATTCTTCGGCGACGAATTCAGCAATCCAAGGTTGAGCTTCTGGTTTTGGATGCAGTCCATCGTTCATCATCCACTCAGGTTTGAGGATGATATGCTCTAGGAAAAACGGCAAAAGTGGCACGTTTTGTTGATCAGCAAGCGCTGCAAAAACGTATTCAAACTGCTGGTTGTAACGCTTTCCGTAATTTGGTGGGATTTTAATCTGCATCATTATAGGTTTGGCGCCCGCAGCTTTTATCTGCTCAATGATCTGCTCAAGATTTGCAGACATCAGCTTAGGTGGGAAACCACGAAGTCCATCATTCGCACCAAGTTCGATAAGAACGGTGTCTGGAGCATGTTCTTCAAGCAATTGTGGTAGGCGGGCTAAACCATTGCCCGTTGTATCACCAGAAATACTCCCGTTAACCACGGTTACCGTTTTGTCATGCTTTGCTAACGCGTCTGGTAACAGGCTTGGCCAACTCTGTTTGATGTCCATGTTGTAACCAGCACTCAGGCTATCACCAAGGACCAGTAACTTAGAATCTAAGCGGGTATCTTGAGCCAAAGAAGCGGTTGAAAATAAAATAAAGAATAAAAAGGAAATTAGTCGAGTCATGCATACATCCATCATTAAAGCAGAAGCTGTTTCGAAGACAGTGTCTACTAATCAAGAACATTTAACAATCCTAGAGCACGTCGATATCGATATTCGTGAAGGCGAAACTGTCGCGATTGTTGGCACGTCTGGCGCGGGTAAATCGACCTTAATGACGCTGCTTGCTGGTCTTGATGTACCAACGAAAGGCGAAATCAGTTTATTAGGACAGCCACTTTCACAGCTTGATGACGAGGCAAGAGCGAAGATCCGCAGTGAATCGGTAGGGTTTGTATTTCAAAGCTTCTTGTTAATTCCAAGTCTTTCAGCGCTAAAAAATGTCACGTTACCTTGTTTGTTAAAGGGAGAAGACGAAGACATCGAACGCGCGACTGCTCTGCTTGAATCAGTAGGCTTGAAAGACAGGCTTGATCACTTACCGTCGCAGCTATCTGGTGGTGAACAACAAAGGGTCGCGTTGGCGCGCGCATTTATGATTAAGCCAAAAATTCTTTTTGCCGATGAACCCACAGGCAACCTAGACCAACAAACGGCAGCCAAAATTGTTGAGTTGTTGTTTGAATTGAACTCATCCCATGGCACAACTTTAGTTTTGGTGACACACGATCCTAAGCTTGCACAACGTTGCCAAAGAACACTCAAGATGCATGTCGGTCAGATAGAGGAAGTCTAAATTGAATTCATCAAACGGACTGAATAAACGCCTGTTTTCATGGAGTATCGAAGAGATTCGACACGGTCAGCTTTGGCCAGTTTCAATCGCTTTAACGCTTATTATTGCTTGTGTATTTGCATTGTCGGCGTTGGCCGAACGTATGGAGCAGGTAATTGTTAAGCAGGGCAAAGATGCGCTTACTGCCGATATCGTGTTTATCTCAGCAAACCCAGTTCCACAATCCTTATTAGACCTCACTCAAGTTGAACAGTTAGAAAGCTCTCAGTTGACTCGTTTTTCAACCATGGCATTCAGTGACAACTCGATGCAGTTAGTGACGGTGAAAGCGGTTGAAAGTAATTATCCATTACGCGGTGAAATGATCTTAGTGGGTGCTGATAAAGCATCAAGTAACCATGTTGAGCCAGGGGAACTTTGGTTAGACGAGCGTATATTTGCACAGTTAGAGGTTGAGATTGGTGACGTTGTCACTATTGGCGATGCCGATTTAGCGATAACTGGACGAATCACTCAAGAACCAGGCTTAAGCTTTAACCCATTCCAACAGATGCCAGCCGTTCTGATTCATACAAGCGATATTGATGCCACGGGAGCGATTCAACCGGGCAGTCGTGTTAGTTTTAGGCTGTTTCTCAACGGTGATGATACAAAACTGCAAGCCGCGCAAGACAGCGTAGAATTAACACCAAGCGATCGCTGGCGTACTCAAGATTCTGCGAGCCGTACTAACGACATGTTCGAAAGCACGACTCAATATCTTTCGTTAACCGTTGCTATTGTTGTGATCATGGCTGCGACCACTTTGGTACTCACTTGCCAACATTATGTTGCGAGTCGCCGTAAAACCATCGCGATGCTTAAGAGTTTGGGTGCAAGCAAGCAGTGGATCGTTAAATGGTTGTCTGTACAGGTATCTTTATTAGTGGTTATCGGTGCAGTACTGGGAATAACTATCGGTATCGGCTTAGAGTTTTTGCTTCGTATACCTCTGGGTGACTTATTACCAACGCCACTTCCTAGCTATGGTATTGAACCTGCAATCTTGGCGATTTTATCAAGCATCTTAATTGGTGTTCCTGCTCTTGGTATCCCGTTAATTGGCTTGGTCAATACCTCGGCAATCAGCGTTATCCAATCAAGTCACCAGTCCAATGAAAGCTACAAGAAATATTTGTTGTTACTGGTACCGATTATTCCAATGATGCTGATGTATGGCGACAATCTATTGGTATGGATAGTTCTAGCGGGTATCGCTTGCCTGTTCTTAGTACTTGCGGTCGTCAGTACGCTTGTTCTGCGTTTGGTTGGCAAGTTACCGACATCTACGTCTATGCGTTTAGCATTGAGCAGAATTAATCGCACACCTTTAGCAACGGGGATTCAATTTGGCTCTTTAGCGCTTTCACTGATGTTGCTGTCTATCATCTGGTTGGTAAGAAGTGATTTACTGTCAGATTGGCAGCAAACCTTACCCGAGAACGCACCAAATGCGTTTGCACTTAACATTGCAAGCTATGAAAAAGACAGTTATCTCGAGACGATTGATGCAAACGAAGTAGAGCGTACTCAAGCGTTTCCAATTATCCGAGGACGACTGACGACGATAAACGGTGTCGAAGCATCGGAATACAGTGATACCTCTGGAGAAACAGACGCACTAAGCCGTGAGATCAACTTCACTTGGGGAGATAGCTTACCTAAGTACAATGAAGTATTAGAAGGTAACTGGACACAAGAGCATGGCGTATCTGTAGAATCGGATGTCGCGGAGCAACTGGATCTAAAGATTGGCGATGAGCTGTCATTCACAATCAACAGCCAGAATGTTTCTGCCAAGGTGAATAGCATCCGCAAAGTCGAGTGGCGAGAAATGAAGCCGAACTTCTACTTCATTTTTACTCCAGATGTCTTGAGTTCAATCCCTTCTACTTGGCTAGTGAGCTTCAGATTAGAAGAACAACACAATCAGATGCTCAACGAACTCTCTCGAAATCATCCAACCGTGAGTTTGATGGATATTCGTAAGATGGGTAGCAAGATCCAAGAGTTGCTTAAGCAGATTGTTTGGTCGATTACCGTACTTGCGGCGTTAGGTGTGGTGGCGGGGCTGTTGCTTATCTTCACTCTATTGCGATTGAGCTTATCTCAAAGACAACAAGAGATACGCTTGTATCGAACATTAGGCGCGAGTAAGAAGCGAATTCTCAATACTATTTGGTGTGAGTACGGTTTAATGGCGTTAGTCGCAGGCTCAATTGCAGCCCTTGGTTCTGAGCTCAGCGTGGCAGGAGTGATGAACTTTGGTTTTGAGTTACAACCTTCACTTCACCCGATGTTGTGGATAGCGCTACCGGTGCTAACGTTCATCACATTAGCCGCGGTAGTGAATAGCTTAATCAAACGTTTGTTGGCACCAGTAAACAAGGATTTTGGCTAGTCGTTAGCGAGATCTAGCCAAGCGCTTAAAACGGTCTAAAAGTGAGATTATTTATACTTAGTCATGCACTATTTATAATACGTCGCTTTAGACCGTTTTTTATTTAACCAACCGGTAGCATAAGTAAAAAATATCGCACCTTAGATTCCACTGTTTTTAGCATTTTTTAAAACTAATTACCCAATAATGCCGATTTAATGAACAGCGGTTAGTCCCTGTAAACAAAGGGTTTGCGCAACTTAGCAAGAACGTTATCAACAGTTATCCACAAAAACGGTGGATAACTTTAGGGATAAGTTAACCGCTATGTTTTAAGAGTACTGAGGCAGCCTTTATGTGGCGTCACTTAGGACAAATTTGACTGTTAGAATAACCTTTAAAACCCTATCTGGAGTTATTGAGTCAAGAGATTATTTATGTTTTTTACATAGATATTAAATCCCGCCTATCTAAGACCTTGATAAAAATGTGTTTTAATTCATCGCAGAACAAAAGTAGAATAGAGGCAGTTAATCTTATTCTACAGAACACGATGAACCACAACAAAACGGATACAAATCAACCTTCTATTGCCATTGTTGGTGGTGGTATTGCCGGAACAACGAGCGCGATTCACTTTAGTGAGTTGGGTTTTAAGGTCACTATCTTAGAAAAAGGGCCGAGTTTGGTTAATGGTCCACCAATTTGCCACCTGCACGCTGGCGGCAATTTGTATCGAGATATTTCTGTAGAGCAGTGTCTTCAATTGCTCACACAGTCAATTGATACCGTCCGCTTATTCCCTCATACGATCAATATTCGTCCGACAATCATCGCCGTTCCGCACAGTGATGGTGGAGAGCCGTTGGATCTGCTTCCTCGTCTCAAGATAATCAAAAGCGCTTATGCCGATCTTGTTAAACAAGATAAAAGCAACCAAGTGCTCGGTGATCCGGAAGAGTATTATAAGCTGTACAGCAAAGAAGATTTATTAGCACTTTCTGCGAAAACACAGCCTCTGAAACCAACATCGCTTGATGATTGGTGTATTCCTTTCGCCAAGCATACGGATTTAGAGACCCTAAAGTATCCTGTTGCGATGGTCCAAGAGTATGGCTGGAGCGTATTCCGACTTTCTGCGACCGCTCAACTCTCTTTGGGGCAACAAGCTAACTGTACTGTGTTAACCAACAGCCGATTACATTCTGTTGAGTCGACAGGTCAAGGTTGGTCTTTGACTTATACCGATGCCGAAAACCAAAGCTGCCAACTAACGACCGATTACTTGATTAATGCGAGTGGGTTTGAAACGGGTATCGTAGATGACTTTGTTGGCTCTAAGCAGCAAAGACTTGTTGAGTTTAAAGCTGCATACGTTACAGAGTGGCCATATTCGCAAGAATGTAAGGAAGAGTGGCCAGAAGTTATCTTCCATGGCCCGAGAGGCACACCGCAAGGCATGGCGCAATTAACGCCGTATGCTGATGGTATGTTCCAACTTCACGGCATGACAGAAGGGATTACTCTGTTTGAGGGTGGGCTTGTTTCATCGTCAACAGACTCGTCACAGCCACAGTTGCCTTCGAAGCTGCTTAAGAAAATCGTATCGGGTTGGAGTGAAGATCAGCTTGAATTAAGAACTCGCGCGGCAATAACGCATATGTCTCAGTTCATCCCAAGTTTCAGTTCTGCATTGGTCGGTGGTAAACCTTTGTTTGGTGCACAACAGATTCCGGGAACCGATCCAAGCTTAAGAGCTTCAGACGTTTCATTCTGTGGGGATCGCTATGCTCGACTTGAAGTAGTAAAAGCTTCTTCAACATTAGAAGCTGCACAAAAGGTCGCTGAGCAATGGTTTGATGTATCAGAGGCGGCATCTATTGAAGACACACACTCAGTGACAATGTCACTTAATCTAAATGATATTGAAAACAGAGCGATAGATTTGACACAAGAACGTGGATACCCAGAAGCGCTTGCCAAGGTGTCAGGTCAAGATCACGCTTAATAGCCTATAATTAGTCTATCATCATCGACTGCGTTTAATTTCTTCAATTCGGCTTACTGTAATAGGTAAGCCGAATCTTCATTTCAACATCTGCTTAGATACCGAACCTCATCTAAATGACATCTTCCTAGTTGATTATTCTCAGCTACATAGCATTTAGCACATAACACATCGCAAAAACTAATAGCCGAAAAACTGAGCCCATTGGCACCAAACATCTTGTAAGCCCAAGCGATCGCCCTTGCTGAACGATATCGCATGTCCAGGTTTTGCTTGCGCCAAGCGTGGTAAATCGATTCTGGCGACACATCCTATCTTCGGATAACCACCTATGGTCTGTCTATCATTAAGCAGCACGATAGGCTGTCCATCTTGTGGAATTTGAATCGCACCTAGGGCAATGCCTTCTGACAATAGCGAAATGTCAGGCGAGTCTACGGGCTCGCCACTGAGTCGATAACCCATCCGATTAGAGTTTTGGTCAACGTGATACTGCGCGTTATACAAAATCTCTCTTGCTGACTCGGAGAATAGCTCGCTTTGATAGCCTTCAATCACTCGTAGGTTCACGGGTAGATTGTAATCAGGCGTGTATCGGAAGGTAACACTCAACGCTTTAAATGGATGAGAGAGTTGGTGTTGGGTAAAAGCGATTTGTTGCCCTTTCTGGCATGGCTCGCCATCTTGCGTTAATCCACCAATCTTTTCACGAGTGACTGTAGAGCAGCTATCAAGAGTTGATGGAACATCGAAACCGCCCTTAATGGCTAAATACGCCCTTAGACCATTTTTAGGCAAACCAAATGAGAGAACTTGCCCCTTAAAAGCTTGAAAAGTGCTCCAGTTAGCCTGTGGTTTACCATCGAGTTTCGCTTGTAAATCACCCCCGCATAGTGCCATCTCGCAATCAAAATCGATTCTCAACGCACATTGCCCAAGCGTGATTTCCAACGCCGCTTGGTTGACTGGGTTGCCCAATAGATGGTTAGCCCAGCTATAAGAGTAGTCATCAACCGGTCCACCTTGCGTTAATCCAAGATGAGCAACACCAAATCGCCCAAAGTCTTGAATCAAACTCAACGGGCCGGGCTTAATCACTGTCAGTGTTGGTTTAGTTTTTGTCTTAGCCATTTACGATGCCTCCACCCAACTCTACAAATTCTTTTTTTGAAATCGCTATGAAACGGACGGTATCACCAACATTAAGCAGAGACAGTGGTCTTTGCGTGATATCGGCGTTCTTCAACTGGCTATGATCGAACAACGGAAGTGGGCAATTGCCAATAATATTCCAACCGCCCGGTGAATCCGAAGGGTACACAGCTGTTTTCGTATCCGCGATGGCGATACTGCCTTTGGGCACAATTAAGCGGGGTGTGGAGTGACGGGGCAAGGCAAGCTCATTAACCACATCCGACATAAAGGCAAAGCCAGGCGTAAACCCAATCGCACTGACGCTGTATGTCTGTGAGGTGTGATGTTGAATTATCTGGTCGAGCGACAGGTCTTTGTTTTGATATCGGTCTAAATCGAGCGCCGTTTCTGGTGAGTAATAGGCAGGAAGCTCAATCGTATCGCGAGTTTTACTAACACTAGAAAAGGACGACAGAGCATGACTCAACAAATTATTGAGCTGTTCAATGAGCTGCTGTTCTGATATTCGATAAGGGAGGTAGTCGACCAATATTGTTTGGTAAGCCGGTGTCACATTCATCAACACCGATGCTAAGTTTTGGCGAATGGCATCGGAAAAGTGAGCTATGTATTGCGCATATTCGGCGCTAGATTGATTATTTGAAGGCGATAGCGTCAAGGTCACCAAAACGCTGCATTCCGCGACTGGCGCTATATTGAATTCAATCTGATTCGTCGTCATTTCGTTTCCATACGTTTGTTATCTTGCCTTTTTTAGCTTACTTGGCGTGTCTCACTTCCGTGTCCAAGCCAATACAAATCAATTAGATCTCACGAGCGATTAGACCATGCGTCATACCAATCACACGCTTCATACTAATTAAAAGCGTTGAGGTCTTGTCTGATTTTTCTAATTAATGCGATGGATTGAGGGTTATCACCATGAACACAGATAGTATCAGCTTCAATAGGCAGTCTTTCGCCCTCTAAAGTCGTAACCGAGCCATAGTTAATGATTTGCATAACTTGGTTATAGATATCGTCTTGATTGACGTAAACCGAGCCTTTTTGAGTACGTGGCGCTAATTGTCCGTTATTTAAATAAGCACGGTCGGCAAACGCTTCAAACAAGAGAGGCAAGTCATGGTCGTCAGCAATATCCAAATACTGTTGATTGTCTGATGAAGAGAGAATCATCAACGGGATGTTAAACTCAGCGACGGCTTGGGCTACCGCATTGAACACATCAATGTTTGCCATCATATCGTTATAAAGAGCGCCATGAGGTTTCACATAGCCAACAGTGGTATGGTGATAGCGGCAAAGGGCTTGTAATGCACCGACTTGATAACAAACCAGCTCACTGATTTCGTCCATGGTGTGTGGAATAGAACGGCGACCAAAACCAACGAGATCTTGATAACCGGGATGAGCACCAATTTGGGTGTGATAGTGCTGCGCCAGTTTTATCGTCTTGGACATAACGTGCGGATCAGACGCGTGGAAGCCACAAGCGATGTTTGCCATATCGACCCATTCCATGACCGACTCGTCATCGCCCATCTTCCAATTGCCGAAACTTTCTCCCATGTCGCAATTAAGCAAAATCTTCGTTGTCACGTGGTGCTAATCCTTTACGTTGAGGTAAGTAATGACGGTCTTATAAATACCATAAATAAACAGTGACCTAACTCAAACTTTCGACACCGTAGATTTACCAGTATGGCATTTCATATATAGTTGAACTATTGATTAAAGGATTAATATCTATCTGTATATTAGGTGAGCACATGATATCCCGCCAGGTTTGCTTAGGACTAGCATTAACGATACCTGTTTTTGTCTCTGCTCAAGAAAACTCTCTAGACCAGCTGATGTCGATGAGCCTTGAAGAGTTGTCTATGTTAGATGTCGAAATGGAAACGGCTTCGAAAGTGACACAAAAACTTACCGAGATTTGTGTCAACCAAGAGTCCGTATATGTGAGGATCTCTCATGAATTCTAAGTGGCTCAAGTACCGTATTAAGCTCGGTTTTACGAAACTCAGCCTTGCCACTATAGCTATGTTTATTGTGCCTTTGAATACATCGGCGGCTAGTTTCAAGCCTTATGAAGTGAAAGCGGTGTACCTTTTTAGAATTGCGAATTTTATACGTTGGAATGATGAAAGCTCAATGAACGCTGTGAACTTTTGTGTGATTGGCGATGAAAAGGTAAGCCAAGTGCTAACGTCAATTACCGAGGGGAAATCTATTCGTTCGCTCGCTATCCGAGTTCAACAGTCGATTACTTCTAAGTGTGATATTACGTATTTGTCTGACCGTAAAAATGACCAATTTCTTAGTCAAGAGCACTCGCCACATACTGTGACAATCAGTGATATCCCTAACTTTACGGACTTAGGTGGAATCATTGAACTCACGCACATCGATAATAAGCTCAAACCTAAGATCAATCTAGAGAACGCAAGGCGCGGTGACTACGTCATTGGCTCGAACCTGTTACGAATCGCTATAGTGGAGGGCCAATAATGTTGTCTTTCATTAATAACATATCGATTAAAAACAAGCTGATATTACCCATTATCATCTTCATCGCAGTCACTTTTGTAACGATCCAATCGGTAAATTACACTGTCACGTTTGAGAGAGAGAAAGAGAGTCTTATTCAGCGTGTTAAAGTGCTAGCACAAGGTGTTGCTTATAACTTGCAAGCCGCGATTTTATTTGAAGACAAGTCATCGGCTCAGGAAATATTGTCAGCTTTCGTCGCAGATAAAGATATTGTTAGAGTGAAGCTCTATGACATCAACGAACAGCTTTTTGCCAGCTATCAGGTGAGCAACACTCTGGTTCCAAGGCCAAACGCAGAAGAATTAGACGATATCGCCGATCATCAATTTGCCATCTCTGAGCATTTCATCTTCTTGCTCGTTCCAGTGACACTGGATGGCGCAGTGATCGCGAACTTGAGAGTAACAATATCGAAAGAGACGTTTAATTCGATCTTAACGAATATTTTCAAGGTTGCGGTCGTCTACCTGTTGTTTCTGGTGATGTTAGGCGGAGTAGTGGTCAAATTGGTGCAACGCTTGATTATCGAACCGATGTTTGACCTCAATGAGGCGATGCAAGCCTTTGTTGAGCGTCGTTCGAAGCAGCCTAAATTAGTCGTAACGAACCGCGATGAAATCGGCGATCTGGTTCGAGCTTTCAATACCATGTTAGAAAGGCTTCAACATCGCGATAACCAAATCAATTTTACGTTAGACAAGTTACAAGAAGAAAAATCATTCGCAAATGAGGTCATTGAAACCGTTCAGCACTCTTTGTTGGTGGTGGATGAAAAAGGGCTCATTCTTCATGCGAACGCAGCTACTCGGGATATTTTTAAATGCTCGGAAGCCTTTCTTGAGAATTTGTTGATCCAAGAGTTGATCGCGACCAAGCAAACGGGTTACTTACAAGATGTTATTGATGCCAATATTGAACTTAATGACGAATTGCTGGAAACCACCGATCTCTTTCAATCAAAACGCTGGCTTCGTGTGAGCAGTCGTTCTTTGACAAAACATGGTCGTATTCTTTATGCAATCCAAGATGTCACCGACATAGAAACGGCCATGAGTCGCCAACGTATTGCTGCGGGTGTTTTCGAAAACAGCAAAGACGGCTTGATCGTGCTCAACTCATCCAATGTGATAACCATGGTTAACCCGGCGATCACACAACTTCTCGGTTATCACTCTGATCTGCTGGTGGGCAAAACACCATTTGAAGTATTTTCGTGGCAGCAATTTTCATCATTGATGCCGACAATTCGCAGTTCGTTAGACAACTATGGTCAATGGCAAGGCGAAGTGTGGGAGAAAAGCGCGTCCGGCACGTTAGTTCCAATGTTTGTCAAAGTGAATCGAATTGCCTCAGACAACGAGAAAGACGAGTTTGATATGGTATTAACGCTGTCTGATTTATCCAACGTTAAAGAGATGGAAAGACTCGAACACTTGGCTCATCACGATGCATTAACCGGGTTAGCGAATAGAGCGCAGCTGTATAAGGTTATGGATGATGTTGTCACGTCGAGCCACTATTCAAATCAGCATTTTGCGGTTATTTACTTGGATTTGGATGGCTTCAAAGAAGTGAATGACAACTATGGTCACGATGCGGGTGACGAAATCCTTAAAGAAGTGTCAAGCCGGTTATTATCTCAGGTAAGAGCGGGGGATTTGGTTGCACGTTTGTCGGGTGATGAATTTGTTCTTATTATTAAACAGACAAACAAAGTCTTATTAGCGAAGTTAGCCGAGCGATTGTTGGATCTGATCGGGCAAGAAGTGAATTATAAACAGCGTTCACTTCATGTTGGGGCGAGCTTAGGTATCAATTTAGTTGATGGCTCAGAGCGTGATATTGACGTGATTCTAAAGGTTGCTGATGAGGCTATGTACCAAGCGAAACGCAAAGGAAAAGGTCAGTTTGTGTTCGCTCGTGAGGGTAAATAGGCACCGGTGTTTGTGAGCTCACCCTAAGTTGTTGTATCATAAGTGATAGGTTGAATATTTTTAATTAAAAGGTCTGCTAAGCATGAATGTTTTAGTTACAGGTGGCATGGGTTACATTGGTAGCCATACAAGTATCCAGATGATCAACGCAGGTATGACACCTGTACTTTTTGATAGCTTGTACAACAGCAAACCAAGCGTTCTAGAGCGCATCGAAAAAGTCTCGGGCGTTCGTCCCAACTTCATTGAAGGTGACGTTCGTGATAAAGCGCTTTTGACTGAAACTATGAAGCAACACAACATCGAAGCGGTTATCCATTTTGCTGGTCTGAAAGCCGTCGGAGAGTCTGTGGAAAAGCCTCTTGAATACTACGACAACAACGTAAACGGCACTTTAGTTCTTGTTGATGCAATGCGTGATGCGGGTGTAAAAACCTTGGTATTTAGCTCTTCAGCAACGGTATACGGTGATCCTGCAAGTGTGCCAATTACTGAAGACTTCCCAACAAGCGCTACCAACCCATATGGTCGTAGTAAACTAATGGTTGAAGAGTGTTTAACCGATTTCCAAAAAGCCAATCCTGATTGGAGCATTACACTGCTGCGTTACTTTAACCCTGTAGGTTCACATCCAAGTGGTGAGCTAGGTGAAGACCCGCAAGGTATCCCAAATAACCTAATGCCATTTGTCTCTCAAGTAGCAGTGGGCCGCCGTGAATTCCTATCTGTATTTGGTAGCGATTATCCAACAAAAGACGGGACTGGCGTTCGCGATTACATCCACGTAATGGATCTGTCTGATGGCCACATCGCAGCGCTTGAGAAAGTAGGGTGCAAAGACGGTCTTCATATCTACAACCTTGGTACGGGTAACGGTTCAAGTGTGTTAGACATGGTTAAAGCATTCGAACAAGCAAGCGGTAAAGAGATCCCTTACAAGCTAGTTGAACGCCGTCCTGGTGACATCGCAGAGTGTTGGGCAGATCCAGCTAAAGCTCAGAAAGAACTGGGCTGGAATGCAAGCCGCACATTGGCTGAAATGACCGAAGATACATGGCGCTGGCAGTCAACAAACCCGAATGGATTCCCTGGTTAACCTAGTGGTTTCGTGAATGATTCAAAAATTAAAAGATGCTTTCGGGCATCTTTTTTGATCTTAATCGAATAAAAAGTAAATTAGTGGTTAAAAAGTATCATTCTGTATCCGCTGTGTTATTATGCTCGCGAATTATATGTTTAATGTTAATTTTCTTTGGAGTTAATCATGGAACTAGGCCTAATCATCACTTTCATCGTTGCTGCTGCAGTAATGGTTAAAAAAGAGATGGCAGAGAAGTAATTTCACTTATTACCTTTTTTATACAATTTTTTAGTGAAATAATAAAAGCCAGCATTTAGCTGGCTTTTTAGTATCTGCAATTCAGTTTTTTAACGAATTAGAATTCGTATTTAGCTGTAATTGACCAGTTACGACCTGCTTGCGTGTAATCTTTATCTTCTTGTGAGAATCCACGAACGTCATTCCACGAGTAGTACTCTTCATCCGTAACGTTGAAGAGACCTGCTCTAAGCGTAAGATCCTTCATCGGCAAGTAGTATGCTGTTAGGTCAACTACAGTTGCTGAATCAATTGGTAGAATTTCATCATTCAAACCATCGCTGTTGATATCACTAGACTTCTTACCTGCTGTGTAGCTTATGTTAAGTGATGTACCCCATAGTGCTGAAGGAGCATCATAGTTAAAACCAACGACAGCGTTCCAAGGGTTTACACTGTTAAGAGGATTACCTTCGCCATCTTCACCTTCAGTATACGTTGCAGAAACACGAGTACTAACACCTTTCACTGGCATGAAGCTATTCCAAGACTGTGTATTTGACGCTTCGATACCTTTAATTACGGCTTCATCAATGTTTACATTCTGATATATTGTTGGATCGGCCGGAGTGGCTGAGCCACTAACTGCTACGTTATCAATAAAGTTATCATAATCGCTGTAGAAGATAGCGATTTCGCTTGATGAATAATTTGTGTTATGACGCCAACCTAACTCGTATGAAATACTTTCTTCAGCTTCTAAGTCAGGGTTAGGGGCATTCAAATAACCGTGAGCAGGATTACCAAATGAGTAGTAAAGCTCTTGGAAATCAGGAGCTCTAAAGCCTTGGCTGATTTGACCGAAGATCTTATTTTCATCATTAAGCGTGTAAGTTGTACCCAAACGTCCGGTAACAGCTGAGTCTGAATATTTTGCATAAGACTCTTCTGGGTTACCACTTGGGTTTTGACTTGTATCACCTGGATCAGTTTCAAAACCATCAAAACGAACACCCGGAGTAATCATCCAATTTCCGATCGTCATTTCATTTTGAGCAAAGAATCCATATTTTCTTTCAGATGCGGCAGGGATGTAGAAAATAACTTGGTCTGCGCTGATGGAGTTATATTCGTTATTAACGTTTTTAATGTCTTTGTCCGAATATGAAGCGCCATAGATAAAGTAGTTTTCTACATTACCCATCATGAAGAACTTATCGAATTGCACATCAAATTGATAACCTTCATCCTCGTAGATATAGTCCTTTTTCTGAACATTACCTGCCGGAGGTAGGAACATACCGCCATTAGAAGTACGATTAGTTACGCCATTCTCTTCTTTGCTCAGCCAGTCAGCTTGCCAAGTAATAGTATCTGCAAACGCTAGGTCAGCATCCCAAATATGTTTGATACCGATTTGCTGTTGGCTAGTTCTGTCTTCGCCAGTGTAGTCGGTGTAACTTGCACTATTTAAATCGGTATCACCAGAATTCTCAATGAAGTTACCAGAAAACTCTAAACGGTGTTGTTCGTTTAATTGGTACTGAAGCTTAACCAACAAGTTGTTGTTCTGAGTATCTTGCTCATCAGGTGTACCAAAGTTATCAGTTTGCTCACCGTCTCTGCGAGTATAAGCAACTAACGTTTCTAGGTCGCCAATACGATTTGCTAAAGCAACCGATTCGCTAAAGGTATTATCAGATGAAGAGTAGTTGAACTTCGCGTGGCCACCGAAGTCTTTGTCTTTTAAAAAGTCACTCGGGTCTTTTGTTTCGAACGCAGCAATACCACCAATCGCGTCAGAACCATACAGAGAAGAAGCCGCACCTTTAACAATCTCGACAGACTTCAACATATCCGTATCGACATCAATGCGTGAAGAGTTAATGAAGTTATATGACTGAGTACCACTTGGAGTAAATTGGCTAGTTTGTGATACTCCATCAACGATAACCTTTACTCGGTTACCTTCCATACCACGAATGTTAATACCTTGAATCCCTTGGCGAGAATTCGTAGTCACCGTGACACCTGGTGTGTACTTAAATAAGTCTTCTACATCCGTAACCATGTTTTTTTCGATATCTTTATCGTTAATCACAGTTACCGACGCAGCAACATCTTCAAGTTGTTGATTAGTACGAGTCGAAGATACAACAACCTCGTCAAATAGGGCATAATCTTCAGCAAAGGCTGATGTTGATGAAAGCGCTAAAACGATTGAAGCAGAGAGCAGGGATTGCTTATACATCTGATAGTTACCTTAGTTCCATAGTATTATCTTGATTTGCGAAATATAATATTGGATCTAAATGATAATTACTATTATTTGCATTTAATTAATTTTCAACTTTATCAACTAATTCATAATTAATGCTCTTAATCACTTGTATTAAAAAGACTTATTCAGTTCCATTCATTCTGTGAATGCTTCTGTTTTTGTGATGTAAATCTCAATTTATAGTAGGAAAGCTATGCATAGCCCAATAACACTTGAAGCATTACACATACTAGATACTATCGATCGTCGTGGAAGTTTCGCCGCAGCAGCGAATGAAATGGACCGAGCGCCATCATCATTGAGTTACCAAATTCAGAAGTTGGAGCAAGATCTAGACATCATGATTTTTGATCGGTCTGGGCATCGTGCAAATTTCACGGAAGCGGGGCAGTTAATACTAGAACAAGGCAGGATAATTCTTGGTGCGACTGAACAACTCGTTAACGATGCGAGTATTCTTGCTAATGGTTGGGAGCTAGATCTAACTATCGCCTTTGATGGCATTATTCCGATTAGTAATTTTTTCTCACTGGTTGATGAACTAGGTAAAATCAGTAAAACACGCGTTCGTTTACAAGAAGAAATCTTAGCTGGATGTTGGGAATCTCTGGCCGATGGCCGAGCTGACTTACTTGTGTGCCCAAAGCTTGATACGATTCCAAACGACATTAAAAGTGACGTAATAGGTAAAATAGAAATGGTTTGGGTGGCAGCATCAAACCATTATGTTCACAAACGTTCTGGTGAGTTCGACCCGAAGGCCAGAGAAAGTTACAGGGTTATTGCCATTGCAGACACCGCACGCGATCAGCCAGCACTAAGCATCAATATTCTAGAGAAACAGCCACGTTTAACCGTGACAAGCTTTCCTGCGAAAGTAGAGGCTTTGACATCAGGACTAGGGATTGGCACCTTACCGAATAGTGTCGCTAAACCTTTGATTGAATCTTGCGTACTACAGCAGATCTCCGGTACAGAACCACAACCGATCGATATTGTTATGGCTTGGCGACGCAACAAAATGGGCGACGCCAAGTCTTGGTGTATCCAACATCTTAAAAAGACATGGGCGTTAAAGTAACGGTAACACCATATCTGCAGTACCATCTTCAAAACTGATATCTAGCTTAAAACCGAGCTTTTGAGCTAGTGTCAGCATCCCTCTATTGGTTGGCATCGTCATACCCGACATCTGCTTGGTCTGCTTCGCACGGCAGTAATCGATAACCTTGGTCATAAGAATGCGACCTAGACCAACACCTTTAAGGTCAGAACGAATCAATATTGCGAATTCGGCGTCTGTGTTCTCAGGGTTAATCAGCGCACGGGACACGCCGATGATCGCTGGAACGCCTTGTTCCTCGCGAACGACCACAAAGGCGATTTCTCTATCGAAATCAATCTGAGTGAAATTCGCCAACGTCTCATGATTGAATTCACCGACATCACTAAAGAAACGCTTATAGAGATCTTCCTTAGACACACGGTTAATGAAGTCAGCATGAAGCGGTTCATCTTCGGGAAGAATAGGGCGTAACAACACTTCGGTTCCATCTTTTAGCTGGATACGTTCTTCAAGCTCGACCGGATAAGGGCGAATCGCAAGACGTTCCTGTGGATCGCCTTCGTACGCTTTCAAGATGATATCGGCATCTAATATCGTGAACTTGTCACCATTGGCCAGTACTGGATGGATATCCAGATCATGTATTTCAGGGCAATCCACTACCATTTGCGATATACGTACCAATAACTCAGACAAACCTTCTATATCGATGGGGTTAGGGAGTTTTTGTAGACGAATCTTGCCGCTTTTTATCGCTCGAATAATCAAGTAACGCGCCAGTGTCATGTTGAGCGGTGGAAAAGCAGCTGCGGCATCAATCGACTCATCCCACTCCGAACCACCTTGTCCAAGTAATATGATTGGGCCGAAGGTTTCGTCTGTTGTAACCTTAATACGCAACTCTTGGCCGCCCGCGAGCTTAGCCATACCTTGAATTAACAAGCCGTGGATGTTTGCTGTAGGGAAGGATAATTGAGAACGATCGAGAATTGCCTGAGCCGCATTGGCAACTTCACTGCTGTTTCGCAAATTGAGCATCACGCCTTGTACGTCTGACTTATGTGCAATATCCGGCGAACGTAATTTTACTGCGACGGGATAACCGATCGTTTCAGCGATGTGTACCGCTTCACTTGGGTCAGAAGCGATCCAAGTTGGTAACACATCGAGGTTGAAGCTCTTGAAAAACTGACTGTTTTGGTGAGTATCAAGGCTGACTGTATCTTTATCCAGTAGTTTTCTTTCTATCCAACCTTTCGCATCTGCTAGATCTTCAATGTGTACTTTTTCTGCAGTGGTCGGCGTTTCCATTAACTGACGTTGGTTACGTCTGTACTCGACTAAGTGCATGAATGCGACCACAGAGCTTTCAGGGGTCCGATAAGTTGGGAAACCCGCTTCGGTAAACAGCTTTCGTGCGGGCCTTGCTGTTAGCTCACCAGACCAATTCGTCAGGATGTTAAAGCGCTTGTGGCGAGGGTGCTTCTTAATCGCTTCAATAATTCGTTCTGCCGTTTTAGCAGAATGTGCGACCGCTGAAGGGCTGTGCATGATAAGAATCGCGTCTGCTTCATCGCCATCGAGTAAGATGTTTATAGTGTCGATATAACGTTGATCACCAGCGTCGCCGACAATATCGATAGGATTGCTATGAGACCAACTCGATGGCAAAACCTTGTTCAACTTATCAAGTGTCTCTTCTGAAAACTCTGCGAGCTTACCACCGCGGTCAAATAGGGTGTCCACAGCCATAATCGCAGGGCCGCCACCATTAGTAACAATAGCCAAGCGCTCGCCTCGCAATGGTACTGAATGAGTCAGTGTTTCTACCGCAGCAAACAGTTCATGTAAGTTCTTAACTCGTAGCATGCCGCTGCGTCGGATTGCGGAATCATAAATAATATCTAATGTGTCGGCACCGCCAGTGTGAGCCATTGCTGCGGCTCTGCCTTTCGCCGTTCGACCGCCTTTCAACACCAAAATTCGTCGGTTACGCGAAGCCGCACGCGCTGCAGAAATAAAGCGCCTCGCATCAGTAATGCTGTCTACATAAAGCAATATCGCTTCGGTGTGAGAGTCGGTACTGAGATAATCCAATAACTCCGAGAATTCGATATCGCTACCATTGCCTATAGAGACAAACGCCGAAAAACCGATCTCTTTGTCATTAGCCCAATCGAGAATAGTGGTACACACAGCTGCCGACTGAGAAACAAAGGCGATCTTACCGGGTAATGCTGTCACTGGAGAGAATGAGGCGTTCAAATTTAACCAAGGGACAATCACCCCCAAACTATTGGAACCCAACACTCGAATGTTGTGCTTTTTGGCAATCGCTAGGCATCGTTCATCATACGTCTCACCATTATCGCTTTCTTGCTGCATGTCTGAAGAAAGTACAATGACAGAGGCTATACCTTTCTCAGCCAGTTCTTCAAAAATAGCGACATTACGGGTCGCATTGGTACACAAGATTGCGAGGTCAGGAACAATCGGTAACGACAAAATGTTCTTGTAAGAAAGCACACCGGCCACTGAATCATATTTCGGCGTAACCGGCATCACCGCACCTTTAAAATCCCCATGCAACAAATTGTTCATAACAATATATCCTGCGCGTGTTTCTCGTTGAGAAGCACCAACAACAGCGATTGAACGGGGTTTAAGTAGGGGATCAAGATGATTCATAGACATATCCTAGCAATGCACGTAAGTTCATCGTAACTTACTTTGCACTCACAGGTTGATGGCAAATTCACCGAATTCAGATGAATAAGCAAACACTGCATAAAGTTTGTGAAATAGGTCACCCACTAATGGTGTATAATCCCAAAGTTAACTTGATTCTAAACCGACGTATCGGCATGATTTATAGTAATTATTATTAAGGATATAGAGCTTTCCATGAAAAAATTTGCAATTGTGACTTTGCCACTGCTCTTGGCTGCGTGTGTATCTGACGACTACGTTACCAATGTCACTTCAGATAGTTATCAAGAAGAGTACAAAACGGCAAAAGTTGAAGCTCCAGTTGTATCTCAATCTGAGCAAACAAGCGTTGTTGAAGAAAATGTTGTCAACGTTATCAGAACCGAACCTGTTGAACAGAAAGTCGCTCAAACGACTAAAGCTAAGCCAGTTGCAGTAGTGACAGGCCCAACCAAGAAACAACAAGACATGAACCAACGTTTTGGTTACACAGTTCAAGTTGTTGCTGTTGGCAGCCAAAGTAAAGTCGATTCTTTCGTGAAAATGCTACCTACGACTTCTCAACCAGTTTGGGAAAACTACAAAATGGTTAACGGCACTAAGTGGTTCACGGTACTTTATGGTGACTACGCAACACGCTTAGAAGCTAAAAAGGCAATCTCAACACTGCCGAACACTTTCCAAAACTTGAAGCCGTTCGTTAAGAGCATTGATGACATCAAGAACTCTGAATACCCAACGCTTAACAAGTTGAACTAAGTTTTGATTCATAAAGAAGGGGCAAATGCTCCTTCTTTTGTTTTAAGACTCGCTGTTTTGTTTAATAGTTAATCGCTCGATCTTTCGAACGCAATTTTAACAATCAAAACACTGTACCTATCTCGACTTTTGTTTATCATTGAAGTCAGTACTCCTAGTTTCAAGGACCGAATTTACCCATGAACACCACAAACATCCTTCTACTTTGCGGCGGTGGATCTTCAGAGCATGAAGTATCTTTAGTTTCAGCCAATTACCTTTTTGAACAACTTAATAGCGTTGCAGATTTTAACGTTGTAAGAGTTGAAATTAAGAACGAAGGCTGGTGTCTTGATTCAGGTGAATTGGTTTATCTTGATATTAACGACCAAACCTTACGCGGTGACAATTTAGCATCTAAAGTCGATTTCATTGTGCCTTGCATACACGGTTTCCCAGGTGAAACAGGTGACATTCAATCACTGTTTGAAATGGCTAAAATTCCATACCTAGGTTGTGGTCCAGAAGCAAGCAACAACAGCTTTAACAAAATCACGTCAAAGCTTTGGTACGACGCACTTGGTATTCCAAACACGCCGTACCTGTTCTTATCAGACAACAATGATCAAGCTCACTCACAAGCAACTCAAGCATTTGAAAAGTGGGGTAAAGTGTTTGTGAAAGCGGCTCGTCAAGGTTCTTCTGTAGGTTGTTACCAAGTTAACCAAGTAGAAGATTTAAGCGAGGCTATCAACAAGGCGTTCACTTTCTCGGACCAAGTATTGGTTGAGAAATCAGTGGTGCCTAGAGAGCTAGAAATTGCTGCTTATGAAATCGATGGCGAGCTACACATCAGCAAGCCGGGTGAGGTGATTGCACCGAATGGCGCATTTTACTCTTACGAAGAGAAGTACAGTGCAGACAGCCACTCGATCACTGAAGTTGAAGCAAGTAATTTAACTGACGAACAGCGTGAATTGATTGCAGACAGCGCACGAAAAGTCTTCACCCAGATGAAGCTTCGTCACTTGTCTCGTATCGACTTCTTTTTAACGCAAGACAACGAAATCTACCTGAACGAAGTCAACACCTTCCCAGGTATGACGCCAATCTCCATGTTCCCTAAAATGGTTGAGCATGACGGCCACAAATTCAGCCAGTTCTTAGAAAACTGCGTGAGAACAAGCCTTTCTTAGGTTTCTAACTCGTTTTCGTTCACTTAGAGCTGAACCAACAAGTGCCTTGAGCTTTCGCCAAGGCGCTTTTTGTTTTTAACGCTAACCGTTTTTACAAATATCGTTTTAACCATAACTTATATCAAAATAGTAATATCCAAGTAATCTGCGACCCGTCATTGCCAAGGTATTAACGCCTTAAACTTCATCTTCTCACTATCAGCCGTTCCCGTGAAACCGACATATTGAGCTGGCATTGCCGGGCTAAGCCAACGACCAAAGTCCTGAATCTCTCTCACCTTAAGACCTTGTTTCGACAACTCTTGTGCAGCACCAACACGAATCGAATTTCCAGAGAAATGGTGATTTTCTGGCAGTTGAAGTAAGTCGCTAGCTCTTCTCAATATCCTATAGATGGACGAATCATCTAAAGGCTGCAAACCAATATTCTCATGCTTGTCTATCGCACGAAATACTGGCAAGTCATCTTGTATACCAGTAAACGAAAGCCAACGTTGAAGTGCAACACTGGCTATTTGTGACAACTGATAAGCCGAATCTTTGACTGTTACTTGGTAATGATCTTCAACGCACTCAACATCACTCATCGATAACAACTTAAGCTCTGAGCGCTTTAAAGCACACTCGAACATCACGTTATAAATAGCAATGTCTCTGATCTCTTTCAGGTTTGCTTTCTCATGGGAGAGTAACGTATTCAAATCAGTGAGATGCACAGATGTCATAGCATTGGTTTGTTTAGCGTCACCGGCCATTTGAGATTGTAAGTGGAGTAGGGTAAAGCGAACTTGCCTGTGCTTGATCGGGTTAGCAAAGCTCAACACAGTATGTAACATGCTAAGCGTTGCAGTGTAACGTTTTAGCGATGCGTATTTTCTATCGTTAGACTCCGTTTCAAGAAAACGACGAACAGCGGTTATAGATGCGGGAAGTGTGTTAATACGATGTTTGGTACAGAACGCATGATAGCGATTCCAATCACTGTAAATGCCCAACAGTGAATTGCGAGAGTATTGAAATCCTGTCAACTCATCTATAATTTCTATTGTCGCGTTGCTGTTTAATTTTTCAACAAATGAATTAATTATCACAGAGTCAGTTAAAATAGGGACTTTTTTTCTCAAATTACCATACCTCGACAGGTGTTTTTACCATATTATGCTTGATATCATTATTAGTATACTTATGATTAATGCAGTGAAAACAGAAAGATGATTAATAGATATGGCTAATTCAATTTACCGAAGCGTCCATCTTCAATCGATAGATGCTAACAACACAGTTTGGCGTGCTAAGTTAAAAAACAACGTTATTCAGGGCAACCTAGCTGCCGTGAAAAAGAGTATTGATTGGTGGATTGATACCGCATCTATTATTGATCCAAAAGAATTCATGTCATTAAATAAGTCGAGAGGAACTGGTGGCTCGACTGAAAACTTCAACGGCTACCAAATCAAGAATGACACCGGTGAGCCTAATGCGTGGTATTGCATGTTTAACGGTCGCTTAATCAAAGGCGGCAAGGTTGCAATCCAACGCCATATAGAAGCTTACTTACTCGCAAAACAAAAAGCAGAGCAACAAAAGAAGTAAATTATGAGCCTAGTATATTCAACAGAAACAGGTCGCATTAAGCCTGAAGAAGAGAAAGTCCAACGTCCTAAAGGCGACGGTATCGTTCGAATCCAAAAAGAAACCAAAGGCCGTAAAGGCAAAGGCGTTTCTGTCGTAACTGGCTTAGACCTAGATGACGCACCATTAAAACTAATGGCAGCAGAACTCAAGAAAGTTTGCGGCTGCGGTGGCTCAGTAAAAGATGGCAACATCGAAATTCAAGGTGACGCGCGCGACAAGATCAAAGCGCACCTTGAAAAGAAAGGCTACAAAGTTAAATTTGCTGGCGGTTAATCTCTAACTAATACCAGGGTTAAAATCGAAGATTATTATCACTGGTTATTAGGTATTTTATGGTAAATAGCCAGTATGGTTAAATACACAGTATAAATTAGAGAATATCGGCACAATACAAAGGCAGGGCATCACACAAAGATACCTGCCTTATAAACATCAAAATCCATTTAACATAACGTACATAATACGCACTTAGGCTAGTTTGATTTTGAGGGGCTTTCTAGGCTCATACAGAGCTTCTGAACGTTGTTACTGACAAGGTTTTACGTGCATGTTCCATTGCTTGTTGGTCTGTCTCATATGGACCATAGATTTTTACGGTGTGGTTTTCATCTCCATCAACGTTTGTAACTGACATGAACCAGTCACCAACCAAGAATATCTCATCAGCAAGTTCATTCACTTCTTGGAAGTTTAAGCCAACAACATTCGACACCATACATTGAACTTGGTTTGTATCATCTCGATAGCCAAGCATCTGTACATGGTTTTTGTTGGACTCACTCATGAGCAGCATTTCTTTTAGTAACTCTAAGCTGTCGAAGACTTTTTTGTACTGGCGCTTGGCAACTACATCATTGGCATCATCAACGGCTTTATCTACATCGTTGTGTAACCAGTTAATGACTTCTTGGAGTTCATCAGATTTCATGACTTGATCTTCCATTATTTCATCGACCTCACGAGCTTAATGCCGAAGCGTTTTAATTCCAGTCCACCGAAGTTATTCACGGTAAAGCTTGAGCTATCAAGTTCGTAGTTTCCTGATTTATATGCAGATTGGTCGTCTTGTAACGATAGCTTCATTTCGACTGGGAACTTACCACCTAGATATGCATATCCGACTTGTTCTCTTATCGTTCTAGCTTGTTTACCATCTTTGCCTGGTAATGTTCTTGTGATTGGTTGTTCATGTTCTGGGAAGATTTCTACTTTCAACATATCTTTTCCTTAAGCTACGTAAGCTTTAAACGGCAGCACGTTTGATTGCGCAGCCTTTGGTAGTTGATACCAAGCTGGTACCAGTAATGGTTGAACTTCTATTTCTTTCGAACGCTTCAACGTTGGACACATTCTAGAGACATCGAACTGTTGACCGATATCGATACCGATTTTTTTCAATCTGGCTTTATGTTCATAGAACTGAGAGCGATTCAGTGTTTCTCTAAGGTCAGTGCCGTTCTGCCATAACGTAAAGTAATTCATGGTTGTATTTGCTTTGCGAACTGTATCGACAACTCCACAAGATAAAAGTTGTTGAGCTATCGTTTCGTGGTGATCATGTGAGACTGATATTGTGTTCATAGCATTCTCGAAGTTTTGTAAGTGTGGTAAGAAGTCATGCTCTTTTACGTAGCCGTAAAATTGCAGGTTGTATCTCTTCAACAACTTCTGCCTTAAGCTACTTTCTAGTCGAACGACTCCATTTTTTTCACAGTATTCAATTAGTTGATTGATATAACTAAGTGTATCAGCGTCTAGATTTTTGACTTTTTTCATGTGACGGCGTAACTCGACGCCTTTTGTATATAGCTTAATTACCTCCCATTCTGACCCCTCGCCCCAGTAGCAACTAGTACCATCCGGATAGAGTTTTGGTTTACGACCGCGTCCCATTTGGATTGAGGACATTCCTCGTATAAAAGATTGTTCACTGCCCTTGCCTACTGACATGTTTCGAGTCCAGTCGATACTCGTAATTTCAGCCCCATCACCTACAAGTGAAGAAGCTTTACCATCAGGGGATTGTCTATGTGATAGGCGGGTATTTTTTGTAAATGGCGGTAGGTCATATTTGGATAAAATATGGTTATAGATTTCCACACACTGCTCGATAGTTTCGAGTCCAAAAAGATTGTCCTGACGCTGCCAGCGAGATGGGTTTCCTTCAACTCTTACACGGTATCCATCACATCTAATCGTCAACTTTGTACTGAAAGAACCTTCAAGTATTTTTTGATTCACTGAGGGAGGTAGTTTCTCACCAGTTTCCAAATCAACTCGCTCAATAACATGACGACCAACAAGCGGAAGCCCGCCTGAATGATGATCTTGTTGCATGAATAAACGGTCGATAAAGAACAATGTAAAAACCCTGTCAACTATGATTTATCACAGCTTAAACTTTACTTTTAGACATGTAAAGTCGAGGTATGAAAAATAGCATGTATAATTATTAAAAATGATATTCACAGGAGTTTCGGATGCTTAAAGATGTACTTAAAACTAGGCGAGACCTACTAAATTTAAAACAAAGTGATGTTGCAGAGTTTGTTGGTGTGACCCCCCAAACATATATGAAATGGGAAAATGGGAAGAACGAACCTAAGGCTAGTAATATCAAAAACTTAGCCGAAATCTTAAAAGTTAGTGAAATGGAGATTTGCCGTGGTGAACTATTCGACGTTGATGCTCACGAACAAGTAGAGTTCATGAAAACTGTTGCATCGATGCAAAGGTATATTGATAGTGTCACCTTTACATCAATTCTTCACAAATTCATTTTAGATAAAAATGAATTTCTCTCTGAACTAGATTTAATGATGCGAAAGCAGCACGGTATAAACATCAAAGACATGGAAAATGTGCCAGATGAGGTTTCGTTTAAAGCTCAAGAAAAAGCAGAGCTAAGTGGTGAGTCTAACTGGGAAAGGTTACCGTAATCCGGAATTCCGGACTTAATTCGGGTGTTATTCGGGTGTTACAGGAACCCGAACCTGAGAGAGCCAGTTTTGCGCGCTACGCTTGCCTCCCAAAACCTGCCTCTCTCTCATCATGATTGGGGGGTTGGATAGTTCGCTTATATACCAAGAGTGAACTAGTTAACCACCGACTGACGCACTGCGTTTGTCTACTCATTTGCTCTCTACAAGCAAGCTTATAGCAGAGCAAATCGAGATGATTGATATATGGTTTTTATAAGCAAGAGGTGTAATTAAAGTAGATTCCTCGAACTTGATTCGTAGTCATATTTCAGAAGAAAGATATAATAGCCACATCTACATGACAGTAGACTAAAAAAAAGCCCTGAACATAAGGCTCAGGGCTTTCCAAGGAGGTTATCTATATGAAATACCTAGCGAACTTATTGTTAGCAATAGCTGCTGTTATTAGTGCAGTAGCAAATTTACTTAAAGCTTTATAGGTAGAATCTAATCATTAAAAGCCCGAAGAATTGCGCTCTTTGGGCTTTCTTTTGCCCAGTAATCATAAGACTATCTAATCGTTAAAACAAGAACCCACGTATTATGCAAATTATGTTACGGGCTTCAATCATAAAACGATTCTCACGATGAGCATTAAAAAAGGCCAGCAAGCTGACCTTTCTAATTGAGCATATCCCTCGCCCACGTTTGATTTCATTCAGGCTTTCAGCAAACCTCTAAACATAATTTAGACCCATAATACGCACTTAGACTGTAAGCCCCAGATAGTAATGTCACTATTTTCTAAAGCTATTCTTTTCATCGTTTCCCTTTAACCCTTAATACAACTGGTGTCTCAAGCATATTGAGTTCATCAGCATTCTCTAAACGCTGTTTTAACCCAATCATTATTGTTCCGTCTGTCTAACTTACATCTTCTTGTACTAATGATTCACCGCGCAGTGTGCAAACCTTGTGGGCATTGCTGTCGTTTCTTTTTCAGATTTTACACACGCCACCGTGTTTCTTGTTGGCTATACACGTTGAACTCTGTTTTGATGAGTTATCCACTAGCCAGTTAAGTTTTCTCACACGAGCTCGTCTGTAAGTTTCCATGCTGAATTTTTTTAACTCAACTTGCAGCTCGCAATAAAGTTTGTGTTTGTTGGTTAGATTATTGGATTACTCTGTGTGTTCCTCAGATCTACATAATGTCATGAACAGACTTGTTCAAATCGGTTAAGTCACTTTACCTAAACCACAAACATCCACGCTCGCGGTTACTTGCCGTTAGATCATCAATAGTTTTGACTGATAATCTATAAGGCTATTTAGTCTTCGACTCTTAACACGACGTTGCCCTGCTCTAGCAGATCAGAAATCGCTTGTTGGTACGCTTCTTCGACAAGAGTTTGTTCCAAACGCGCTCATAATTAGGTAAGACTTGCTGCCGAAAGATAGTCGATACGCCGAAGCTCAATTCACCCTCAATACGGTGTCGTCGAATGGTGACCAATTTGGCCTCAGTCCATGAAGGCACTGGTTTGGTGGGACGTTGAGAATGAAGTACTTTTTTCTTTTTTCACCATGTCGAACCCTCGTCTTCGTAGACCATCAGCCTACCAGAGGTGGCAAAAACGCTTTACTGTTTACTCAGCAAAAATCGACGTAAATCTCGATCAGCGCGCATGACAAACAAGATGTACACTTTGTCACCTTCTTGCTTGTAGAAAACCCGGCATGGATTCACTACGACTTCGCGATAATTGAGGTGATCGAGCTCAGGAGGCAGACGCCCTGACTCAGGAAAATCGACAAGGCGTTCGACTTTGTCGAAGACGTTTTGAACGAGTTGTTTGGCTGCGACCAAATTTTCAAGAGCAATGTATTCCGCGATATCGTTAAGGTCAGATAACGCGGGCTCACTCCAAATCACTTCAGCCATTTTGACATCTTGTCTTTGGCTTCGTCATGACTCAGTGCCTTGCCTTCAGAAATGGCACGCTCACCACGTGCGATCCCTTCGAGGATAGCCAAGCGGTTTTGCATAAACTGATAGTCATCGACGTCAACCAAATATGCAGAAGGTTTGCCATGCTCGGTGATCAACACGGGCTCTTTGGTGTCGTGTAGGTCGGCGAGGATTTTAGTCGCTTGACGCTTAAGGGAAGTAACGAGCTCGACTTTCATGAGAATAACTCCAACTGAAGATTAAAGTGATACTATTGTATCACTCTTAATCTTACAAGTTTAGCGCATAAAAATACCGGGTATTACACCATACTCAATCATTTTACTTATATTCTTCCAGAATGTTAGCTCAACCCTTTTAACGTGAGCGCTTTCATAATGCAGTAAAAGTTCATCCGCGTACTTGATGCTGTGTGTATCTGTGATCCTATGGTAAGCCACTCTCATAAACAGTCCAGCGAAAGCTACTAATATTAAATACCAAGCCAAATTAGGAAGACCAATCGTTAATTCAAAGAGTTCTGTCGTCGTGACTAGTGAGATGAGTGCCACACATAAAAAAGCGGCGGGTAAGGCTGACACCATATACAAGGTGAAGTTTTTTAGTGGTCTATAAAAGTACTCTCGCAATCGCTTTGTGTCATCAACGTATTGCTCTTTGAAGCGAAACTTTCCTTCTTCACAAACCAAGTACTGACCAGGGCAAGATTACGAAG